>JAYUUH010000212.1:0-1645 GCA_043754745.1 Lysobacter sp. | reverse complement strand
TCCATCCTCTCAAGAGTTGGAGCCTCCGGGAAAGACGGGGCGGTTCAAGTAGACCACTAGTCGTCGCTGCTGTGCCGGTTGCTCGGCGCTCGCGCCTGGCCGCAGATTGCGGGCGTCCTTGATTTGAGGGGGCGTCTTGCAACATCAGTAACGTAGCCCGGATTCCGCATCGCGGGAGCCAGGATGGATCGTTCCCGACGCCCGTCCCGATCTATCTGTGACATGCGGGCTAGGTGACGCCGCCGCAAACGATCGTAGACCCGGAGGGCGGCGTACAGGATGTGCGCCGTTTTTCTACTAGGCAAGGATGCTTCGTAGAAAAATCCTGAGCATGTCACCGACGGCAGATTTGCCTCGGCACTGAATGCTTTCTTTAGTTACTTTCTTGACTCGCGTCTGCGGCGCTCGCCCTTCGGGCCGGCTTCGCCGTTCGCGCCGCAAGCGGCGCAGTGCCAAAGAAAGTGACCCGCGCTCCAGCGCGGAAAAGGTTCAGGGCTTTACCCGGGTCATTCAAGAGCATCGCGACTTGCGTCGCTCCCACAAAGGGCGAAAAGCGAAAAGCGTCGCGGCTTCCGCCGCTCCTACAGGCTTGCGGCACTGCTCTGCGGCGCGTATTTGACCATCCGCCGAGAGCAGGCGCAGACTTCCTGCGGAACGTGCAACGGGACAGGGGCTTCGCCCGAAGGCATGGCACATCACAGAACATCCGACCGCAACGCAACGGCAGAACGACGTCAAGGAAAGAACAATGGACTTGTTCGAAAACATCGGCCGCAAATACGACTTCTACCCGAACACCGCGATCGCGCTGTGCGCGATCGCCTACGACCACATGTCGGCGATTCCCGGCGAGGTGTCTTCGCAAACCGGTCTTCGGGTCGTGTGGGGACCGGCGGAGCTGAAAAGCTGGGACGGCATTTCCTACAGCCGCGCCTACATCGCCGGCGATATCGAGACCGGCGAGTATTTCGTCGCGATCCGCGGCACCAATTTCGACAGTATCGTCAGTTGGACGCTGCAGGATTTCGATCTCGCCAAGATCCAGCCCTTCGGCGCGCTGCCGGGCGATCCGCCGGGCGTGCCGGCGGATGCGCTGATCGCGCAAGGCACGTTCAACGGCATGTCCGATCTGCTGGAACTGCGCGACCCGCGCACGGGCGCGTCGATGCTGCAATTCCTGCAGGCGCTGCGGCCGCGCTATCTCTACGTCACCGGGCACAGCCTCGGCGGGACGCTCACGCCGACGCTGTTCGCCTACCTCAACGCGATGCTGTACGGCGCCGGACCGACGACCAACATGGCGCTGTGGTCGTTCGCAGGGCTGACCGCGGGCGGCACTGAATTCAACGCGTATTTCAATTCAATCCTGCCGAACGATCAGACCTTCCTGTGGCGGATCCAGAACAGCCTCGACGTCGCGCCGCTGTGCTGGTGGTCGTACCCCGGCATCCAGCAAATCTACGTGCCCTACGACCTCCACTGGGACTGCATCAACAAGGACGCGGTGGGGGATCTCTTCGCCGACGCGGCGAAGGCTGGCATCGGTTACGCGCACCCGCAGCGGGGCCTGCTGCTGCCGGGCGCGTTCGACCACAGCATCATCGACAGAGATGTCTGGGCGCTGCAGGCGTTGCACCAGCATCAT
>JAYUUH010000211.1:0-4846 GCA_043754745.1 Lysobacter sp. | reverse complement strand
TCGATTACGGCACCCAGGTCGTCGGCGGCGTCACGCCGGGCAAGGGCGGCAGCGAACACATCGGCTTGCCGGTGTTCAACACCGTCGCCGAAGCGGTGAAGACCACTGGCGCCGACGCGTCGGTCATCTACGTGCCGCCGCCGTTCGCGGCCGACGCGATCCTGGAAGCGGCCGACGCCGGCATCCGGGTCATCGTCTGCATCACCGAAGGCATCCCAGTGCTGGACATGCTGCGGGTCAAGAACACGCTGAAAGGCTATCCGGACACCGTGCTGATCGGCCCGAACTGCCCCGGCGTGATCACCCCGGGCGAATGCAAGATCGGCATCATGCCGGGCCACATCCACATGCCCGGCAAGATCGGCATCGTCTCGCGCTCCGGCACGCTGACCTACGAAGCTGTGAAGCAGACCACCGACGCCGGCCTCGGCCAGTCGACCTGCATCGGCATCGGCGGGGACCCGATCAACGGCACCAACTTCATCGACGCATTGAAGCTGTTCCAGAGCGATCCGCAGACCCAGGGCATCATCATGGTCGGCGAGATCGGCGGCAGCGCCGAGGAAGAAGCGGCCGAATACATCGCCCAGTACGTTACCAAGCCGGTGGTCGGGTTCATCGCCGGCGCGTCCGCGCCCGCGGGCAAGCGCATGGGCCATGCCGGCGCGATCGCATCGGGCGGCAAAGGCACCGCGGAAGGCAAGTTCGCGGCGATGGAGAAGGCCGGCATCACCACCGTGCGTTCGCCGGGCGACCTCGGCGCCGCCATCGCCAAGCGTCTCGCGCAGTAATTCCTCTCGCGCCTGCGCAGTTCGACGAAGGCCGCCTCCGGGCGGCCTTCGTTTTGTCCGCACGAAACGTGGCCCACGACATTTAGTGTTGACCCTTGTCGACTTGCACACTATGTTGTGCCCCGTCGAAGGTGCCGGCCTCGCCCGAGGTCGGCTGAAATGGGAATCCGGTGCGGCAGAAGACACTGGTCTGAACAAGACCTCAGTCCGACGCCCATTCCGGAGCTGCCCCGCAGCGGTAACTGGGAACGACCCGCGTCATGGCACTGGCTCCGTCCCGCAATGGGACATTGGCTGGGAAGCGACGCGCAGTAGGAGCGGCCTGGCCGCACGCCCATGAGCCCGAAGACCTGCCTCGACCGGCGCCACAGCGCCGTCTGGCCAACCGTCTCCGCGGGGAGCGTCGGTCGAAGCTGCGCCTCGTGCGCGGACGCCCTGTCCGCGTCGCGCGTCTTCGATCCCGCAACCGCGCAGACGCAGGCTCGCCCGAGGGGGCGAGGGCCGGTGTTCGCGCGGATCCGCGCCCGGCACTGCCGGTGGCGCGTCGTCCCGTTCCGTTTGCCGCAGCCGCGCGCCGCACCGCTTTCGCTTCCTCTCCACGTCACCGGAGAGGAATCAATGACCACCACGCTGCTCGATAACGCACCGCAGGCCGCCGGACCATCCAGCGCGCCCGGCATGTCTGCGCCCGTACCCACAGCCACGCCCGGCGAACAGCCCGGCTTCGCGCTGGCGCCGCCGCACGCCGCCAACACCATGGGCATCACCAAGCGCGATGGCCGCCGCGAACCGGTCGATGTCGGCAAGATCGTGCGCGCCGTGCAGCGCTGCTGCGACGGGCTCGACGACATCGATCCGATGCGGGTCGCGCTGAAGACCATCGCCGGCATCTACGACGGCGCCACGACCCGCGAACTCGACGAACTGTCGATCCGCACCGCCGCCGCGTTCACCGCCGACGAGCCGCAGTACGCGCGCCTCGCCGCGCGCCTGCTCGTGGGCTACATCGACAAGGAAGTGGCGGTGCAAAGCGTGCATTCGTTCTCGCAGTCGATCGCGCTCGGACACGCGACCGGCCTGATCAACGATCGCGTGCGCGCGGTGGTGGAAACCCACGCGCGCAAATTCAACGATGCGATCGACATCGCGCAGAGCCGGCGCTTCGAGTATTTCGGCCTGCGCACGCTCTACGACCGCTACCTGCTGCGCCATCCGCAGCAGCGTACGGTGATCGAAACCCCGCAGCATTTCTTCATGCGCATCGCTGTCGCGCTGACGGATACCCCGAACGCCGCGCTCGAACTGTACCGGTTGATGTCGTCGCTGGACTATCTGCCGAGTTCGCCGACGCTGTTCAACTCAGGCACCCGCCACGAGCAGCTGTCGTCGTGCTTCCTGCTGGATTCTCCGCGCGACTCGCTGGCCGACATCTACGCGCGCTACGCCGATGTCGCGCAGTTGTCGAAGTTCTCCGGCGGCATCGGCCAGTCGTATTCGCGCATCCGTTCGCGCGGCGCGCTGATCCGGTCCACCAACGGCCGCAGCAACGGCATCGTGCCGTGGCTGAAGACGTTGGACGCGTCGGTGGCGGCGGTGAACCAGGGCGGCAAGCGCAAGGGTGCGGCCTGCATCTACCTGGAAACCTGGCACGCCGACATCGAGGATTTCCTCAAAATGCGCGGCAATACCGGCGACGAGATGCGCCGCACCCACAATCTCAATCTGGCCAACTGGGTGCCGGATCTGTTCATGCAGCGGGTCGAGAACGACGGCGACTGGTCGCTGTTCGATCCGAACACCGTGCCGGAATTCGTCGATCTGTGGGGCGAAGCCTTCGAGCGCGCGTATGCGCAGGCCGAGCAACAGGGACTCGCTGCGAAAACCGTCAAGGCCCGCGACCTCTATGCGCGGATGATGAAAGTGTTGGGCGAAACCGGCAACGGCTGGATGACCTTCAAGGACGCCGCCAATCGCACCTGCAATCAGGTCGGCCCCGGCCGTACCGTGCATCTGTCGAACCTCTGCACCGAGATCATCGAAGTCACGTCCGCCGAGGAAACCGCGGTCTGCAATCTCGGTTCGATCAATCTCGCCCAGCACCTGGCGTTCGACGATCGCGGCGCGGCGTATTTCGATTTCGACAAACTTGCCGAGACCGTGCGCGTCGCGGTGCGCCAGCTGGATCGGGTGATCGACCTCAATTTCTATCCGATCGAATCCGCGCGCACGTCCAACCTGCGCTGGCGCCCCGTCGGGCTCGGCGTGATGGGCCTGCAGGACGTGTTCTTCAAACTGCGTTTGCCGTTCGACAGCGGGGACGCGCTGCGCCTGTCCACGCGGATCGCCGAGCGCATCTATCTGCATGCGCTGGAAACTTCGTGCGAACTCGCGGAAGAGCAGGGCGCGCATCCCGCGTTCGCGGACACCCGCGCTGCGACTTTCACGCTGCAGTTCGATCTGTGGGACGTCGCGCCAGACGATCAGGCGGCGTGGGCCGCGCTGAAAGCGAGAATCGCCGCGCACGGTCTGCGCAATTCGCTGTTGATCGCGATCGCGCCCACCGCGACCATCGCCTCGATCGCCGGCTGCTACGAATGCATCGAGCCGCAGGTCAGCAATCTGTTCAAACGCGAAACGCTGTCGGGCGATTTCCTGCAGACCAACCGCCATCTGGTCGATGAACTCAAGCGCATAGGGCTGTGGACCGAATCCACGCGCGACGCGATCAAACTCGCCGAGGGTTCGGTGCAGGGCATCGACGCCATTCCTGACGTGCTCAAGCGTGTGTATCGCACCGCCTGGGAACTGCCGCAGAAAGCACTGATCGATCTCGCCGCCGCGCGCGGTCCGTACCTCGATCAGTCCCAGTCGCTGAACCTGTTCATGGAGAGTCCGAGCATCGGACGGCTGTCTTCGATGTACATGTATGCGTGGAAGTCCGGGCTGAAGACCACCTATTACCTGCGCTCGCGGCCGGCGACGCGGATCGCCAAGACGACGGTGAGCGCGCCCACGATGGACTACACCCCGCAGGAAGCGCTGGCATGTTCGCTGGAGAACCCCGAAGCCTGCGAGGCCTGCCAGTAGAGCGGACTTCAATCCGCTGCCTGTTTCCGAAAGGTCATAGCGGACTGAAGTCCGCTCTACCGCCGCTCAGCGATCGCAACAACCACCCAACCCGTCCCCGCATGCGAGGACGGGAGAGGACTCCGCAATGACACAACACCTGCTCGACCCCGGTTTCGCGCTCACCCTGCGGCCGATGCGTTACCCCATGTTCTACGACATGTACCGCGACGCCATCCGCAACACCTGGACGGTGGAGGAGATCGATTTCGGTATCGATCTCAACGATCTGCAGCACAAGCTGGCGCCAGCGGACCGGCATCTGATCGAACGTCTGGTCGCGTTCTTCGCCACCGGCGACAGCATCGTCTCCAACAATCTCGTGCTGAATCTGTACAAGCACATCAACGCGCCGGAAGCGCGGATGTACCTGTCGCGGCAGTTATACGAAGAAGCGCTGCATGTGCAGTTCTACCTCACCCTGCTCGACAGCTACATCCCGGACCCGAGGCGGCGCGCCGAGGCTTTCGACGCGGTCGAGAACATTCCATCGATCCGCGCCAAGGCCGCGTTCTGCTTCCGCTGGATGGATTCGGTGCAATCGCTGGACCGTTTGGAGACGCGCGAACAGCGGCGCCAATTCCTGCTCAACCTGATCTGTTTCGCATGCTGTATCGAGGGCCTGTTCTTCTTTGCTGCGTTCGCCTACGTCTGGTTCCTGCGTTCGCGCGGGCTGCTGCCGGGCCTCGCCGCCGGCACCAACTGGGTGTTCCGCGACGAATCCGGGCACATGGCGTTCGCCTTCGAAGTGATCCACACCGCGCGCCAGGAAGATCCGGGCCTGTTCGATGCCGGCATGGAGCGCGACGTGCGCCGGATGCTGCACGAAGCGGTCGACGTGGAAGCCGCGTTCGCCGACGACGTGCTGTCCGGCGGCTCGCTCCAGAACGGGGTGATCGGCCTGTCGTCGCTGGAAATGCGCCAGTACC
>JAYUUH010000210.1:0-1649 GCA_043754745.1 Lysobacter sp. | reverse complement strand
CTGGGCTCGGCGAACGACCAGTCGGCGGTCAGCGCGTCGCCGCCCTCCTCGACCATGAAGCGCGAGATGTCGGTGGCGATCACCAGCGCCTTCGCGCCCGGCGAGGCCTGCGACAGCACGAAGTTCACCGCCATCTGGATGCCGGCCGCACCGGAATAGCAGGCGTTCTTGATCTCGAACAGCCGGCAGTTGCGGTTCAGCCCGAGCAGCGAGTGGCAGTAGGTGCTCATCGATTTGCCGAAATCGAAAGCCGATTCGGTACAGGTGATCACCATCTCGATGCGGTCCCGCTCCTCGGGGCTCAGCGCATCGACAATGGGCTTCGCGGCGTTGACCGCGAACGTGATCGGGTCTTCGTACGGCAGCGCGACCGTCTTCTCCTTCATCAACAGGTTCTCGAACCGGGTGGTGTCGAGCCCGCGATGCGCGGCCAGTTTGCTGACGTCCAGGAATGCCGTACCGGCGAACACGTTCATTGCTTCAATACCAACTGCTTTCATGCTGTTCTTCTCCAAAAACCAAAAGTTATCGTGTGTCGCCGCATCCTATGCCGGCCGCCGCTACGGGCGCAGGATCCGCCAGTCCAGCTTCGCGCCCGTGACCCAGAGTTCCGCGATCTTGCCGATCTCGCCGGTCTCGACCAGTCGGCGCATGAACTCCTGACCTGCCTGGGTATCGCCGATATCGAGCTTGTCGCCCGAGCCGGCCTTGCTGGATCCGCGGTAGACCTTGCGATGATAGAAATCGTCCTTCTCCTCCAGGAAACCCTTCAGCAGTTCGTCGAACTCGTCGATCGAACGGACGACGAAGGCCACCCGCTCCGGCATGCCGGTCCTGCCGGTCTGCAGGGTGTGGGCGATACGCCGCAGCGTGTCCGTACTGCGGTCGATCCTGGCGAGGAATTCGGGATAGGCCTGCAGAGTCGCGTGCAGGGTCTCCGCGTTGCGCGCCGAGAACACCAGCAGTTGTTCGTCGTCGGCGTTCTCCGAGCCATGACCGGACGCGAGGTCGACGTACTCTTCGATGACCACATGCGCGTTCACGCCGCCGAACCCGAAACTGCTGACCCCGCCGATGCGCGTCTGCCCGGCCGGAACCTCCCAGTCGACTGCTTGCTGCGCGACCTTGTACGGCGTGCGTTTAAGGTCGATCAACGGACTGACCGTGTCGCAGTTCAGGCTCTTCGCGATTTTCCTGTGGCGGATCTGCAGGATGACCTTGATCATGCCGACGACGCCAGCGCCGTACTCGAGGTGGCCGATATTGGTTTTGATGCTGCCGAGGTAACAGGGCGCAGCGATCTGTTTTTCGGCGGCGGCATCGGCATCGAGGAGTTCCTTGGCGACAGTCTTCAATCCGCTGATCTCGACCGGATCGCCGAGCTCGGTGCCGGTACCGTGGCATTCGATGTAACCGACGCGATGGAAGTCGATCCCGGCATCCTCGATGGCGCGCAGGATCACGGCGGCCTGCGCGTTGGGATTCGGCGCAGTCAGCGACGTCGTTCGTCCGCCGTGATTCTCGGCCGCACCCTTGATGACGGCGTAAATGTCGTCGCCATCGCGCTCGGCGGCTCTGAGCGACTTGAGCATCAACATGCCGACGCCTTCGCCGCGCACATAACCGTTCGCTTTGTCGGAGAACGTCTT
>JAYUUH010000209.1:0-4855 GCA_043754745.1 Lysobacter sp. | reverse complement strand
AAGCCACGGTGCCACGGCCCTTGATCCACCCGCCTCGCCGCAAGAACTCAGACTGCAATGGTGTAGTCGCCTCATACCGTAAGAGGCTTGCGTATCTGCTCTTGTTCCACGCTGGTAGTGTTCCCAAGCTGCCGCTCGCGACTGGACGATTCGACGTTCGCCGCTATCTGCTCACGCGTCTGCGCTAATGACCCGTCGATATTGACCGGTGAGGTTCGGTTATAGCCGGGGTTGGTCCACGGATCAGCATCGAAGCCGACCACATTCAGCCCGTCCTTGGTTGCGGTCACTTTGCGTACATCCACATTTTCGCGGTTGGCGCTTGCTTGCAGCGCACCCGCGACTTTGAATACCTCGTCCTCGGTGGAGACTTTTGCAAGTTTCAAGTCCTTGACCCCGTCGACGGTCGACTGCGGAAGGGAAGATACCGGTTTGAGCTCCGACTTCTTCGCTTCCTCCAAGAGTTTCTTGACCGGCTCTTCGATCCCCAGCTTCACTGCTGCATCGAGAATCTTCTTGGTCGACTCATCGTCGCCGGCGATCGACTTCACCGAACCGCCCACCGTCTTGGCGAAGTTATTGATCAACACATCGGCCAGCGCTGTTTTGTATTCGTCCGCGCCTGCGCCTTTCTGGTAGAGCTTGGCCGATTCCTTTACGTAGTCGGAAGCGGCACCGGAGACGAATTCCTTCATCTTCTCCACGCCGATATTGTCGGAACCGCCTTTGCCGCCGCCTCCGCCGAAGACTTTACCGATCTGATCGGCGACCAGTTCGGTGGCTGCTTTCTCGGCGCGCTTTTCCACGGCTTGTTGCAGCGTTACTTTTCCACTGGCGACCTCGTTGAAGATTTCTCGTCCTTCCAACCCAGCCCCAATCACTTTCGCTATCGTCGACCCCCCGCCCGGCAGGTAGCTGATGGCTTTGAGCATGTATTCGCCCTGTTTCTTGAAGTTGTCGTTTAGTCCAGTCATTTGGGCAACGATTTCTTCGGGTTTTTGCGCGCGTGCGTTGGGATGCGTTAGATCGAGGATTTTGTATTCGCTTTGGACCTTGTCCCGCAGGGCCTGCATCGGATCGGCCTCTTTCATATAATCCTGGTTGCGCAAATAGTCCTTGAGCGTCTGGGAAGTTTTTCCGGCGTTGTCCAGCAGCGGGCTGTAAACCTGCGTAAAACCGTGGAGCGTATGGTCATTGGCGTATTCAGCGACCTTGTCCAACTTTGCTGCCAGCTCGTTCAACTCTTTGATGCTGCCTTTCATATCCTGGTAACGGGTTGCCCTCTTCTCGTCGATCACATCGGAGATAGCGTTGCCGATGTCCGCCTGCAGTAGGGCTCCGACGCCAATGTTGTAACCCTCGTACTTCTTTCCATCGGCCGACTCAATGTTGGTTCCGCGACGTGCGGGCTGGTCGGGATCCAGATAAGAACGGCCGCCTTTGGTTTTGTTGTCGTAGTCCCAATCGATGACCGGGTAACCGCCCGCTTTAGCTTTTTCGAACAACTTGTCCACGACTCGTTCCAGGTCTTGCCCTCCCTGATAAGAGAACCCCTCACGCTTGATCACGTCTTCCACCACCGCCCTGACAACATCGCGCTGGGTCAGGTCTTGCCCCGGCGAATTGATGGGAAGCCGGTAATCTGTAAATTCCGTCTTATCGTAATAAATTCGGGAATCGGTTACAGCCAGCTGTTCTTTCAAATCTTGCTTCATTTGTTCTTGCGGCCTGCCCATCGGATAGCTCCTCGTTATCGGGGTTGAATGTCCAGCGCTTCGCGAGCTTCAAGCTGAAAAGCGATGCGTAGGAACAGCATGTGCCATCGCCGTCACAACGTTCACCTGGGTGAGACCTTGCTTGGCAATAGTGGAATCCGGCTCCGCGCATCCGATCTAGGGAGTGCCCATCAAAGGTGCGCGATTCCGTCTTCGCACCTACAAGATCGTAATTTCGGCGCCAAACCCTTCATGGCTGTCGATTGCCGGTCCTTTTCATTCACACCCAGCGCTGACCTGGGATTTCCATCGAGCGCGTAGGCTGGGTCATCGACCCAGCGATTTGAAGAATCGACCACCAAGCTGAATCCATGACCCAGCCTATAAATTTCGACTTACGGCCTCCACCCCGCATTCGCTTCCCAAAACCCAACACTGCGCAAATAAGCATCGCGATCCAGCGCAACAGCCGACCCACCCTCCTCCACCCCCAGCGCATTGCGCATCATCGTGATCGGGGCCATCGGCGTTTCTTGGGGCGTCATCGTGTACAGGCAGCCGACCACGCCCCAGTCGGCGTCGACAGGCGTGCCTTCCTTCGCCATCTGTTCGCGGTTGTAGAGGATCGGGATCAGGAAGTTCGCGACCGGCGGATCCACGCCTTCGAACCAGCGCACCAGCACCGGCAGTTCGTCCTTCGTGCGTGCTTCGTAGGCCGTTCGCAGGCAGTGGCGGTTGCCGTCGTCGATCGGGATCGTCATGCAGCGCGTCGATGTCCAGTTGCGATGCACGTGCAGCCGGCAGAACGGGGCGTAGCCTTCCAGCACCGCCAGCGGCGATTCATCGTTGAGGCGACGCTCGAAGTCCTCCGGCGTGCAGTCCTGGATGGTGTTGCGTCGGGGTTCCCGGGGGAACAGCCGGGGACGGGCGAAATCGGTCAGGACGATAGGCATCGGAGGCGAGGAAGAACGGAACCGGCCTCAGGATATGTCTCCCGGCCGACGTGCCTCGAATAGATCAACGCTGCCGACACCGCGTTGTACATTCATCGCGATAAAGAGATATTATGCCGTCGACACGACCGGATGCCGTCATGACTGCCATTTCCTTCGAGTTCTATCCGCCCAAGACCGACGAGCAGCGCACCCAACTCGATCGCACCGCGGAAAAGCTCAAACCGCACGCCCCCGAGTATGTTTCCTGCACGTTCGGGGCCGGCGGGTCCACGTTGAGCTATACCTCCGAAACCGTGCGCCATCTCAAGCAGGGCCACGGATTCGAGGCTGCGCCGCATCTGTCGTGCATGGGCGGCAGCCGCGAGGAGATCCGCGAACTGCTGCGGCTGTATCGCGCGCTGGGCTGCAAGCGCATCGTCGCGCTGCGCGGCGACCTGCCCTCGGGCATGGGCCATCACGGCGACCTGCGGTACGCATCGGACCTGATCGCGTTCATCCGCGCCGAGCACGGCGATCATTTCCACCTGGAAGTCGGCGCGTATCCGGAAACGCATCCGCAGGCCGACGACGCCTTTAGCGATCTGCGTCATTTCAAAACCAAGATCGACGCCGGCGCCAACGCCGCGATCACCCAGTATTTCTACAATCCGGACGCGTATTTCCGCTTCGTCGACGACGTGCGCAAACTCGGCGTGACGGTGCCGATCGTGCCGGGGATCATGCCGATCTCCAACTTCACCCAGCTCAAGCGCTTCTCCGAGAGCTGCGGCGCGGAAATCCCGCGCTGGGTGGGCAAGCGCATGCAGGCGCTGGGCGACGACGCCGACGGCATCCGCGAATTCGCCGCCGATGTGGTGGCGGCGATGTGCCAGCGCCTGATCGCCGGCGGCGCGCCGTCGCTGCATTTCTATACCCTGAATCTGGCGAAGCCGACACAGGCGGTGTTGTCGAGGATGTGAGGTTGCGGTGTACGACCGCTGGGATTCTCCGCAACGGCTGCGCACATATCTGGCCGAGCGCTTGCCCAGGCATATGGCTCCTGTTGGAGCGACGCGAGTCGCGACTGGACGAAACGCAGAAGGTTGAAAACTGCGATGGGCCGTCGCAACTTGCGTCGCTCCCACAAAGATTTCACTCAGCGCCCGGCAGTGCCGCGCGAACGCACACCGCATTCGATCAATGCATTTTTGCCATACATAGCGCCACGATTCGAGCTTCCGGGTCGCCCGGCCCGACCATCCATGGTTGGGCGTTCGTTGATGCGCGAGCCAGTGGCTCGCAAACGCATCAACTCACCCAACCCGCCACGACGAACAGCGCGAGGATCGCGAGCCACAGCAGCAGGATGCGCCAGACCAGGCTCATCGCATCGCGCAGTTCCGGCAGTTCGCCGAGTTGCACCCAGGCGTTGCCCGGTGTCGCGCCTTCTTCGATGAGCTCTTCGGTTTCCTCGGCGATCTCGCAGCGCACGCTGGCGCGGGCGGCGGCGCCGAGGTGGGCGTGGTCGAACTGCAGCTCCGCGCCGCCGGCATCGCGCCAGACGCCGAGGACGCTGTCGAAATTGCCGACCAGCGCCAGCGACAGCGTCATCGCCTGCGCGACAGGCCAGTTCAGGAACGCGAAAAAACGCTGGGCGCCCTCGCGGGTGGAGGCGGGCAGCGCGTCGGCATGTTCGCCTTCGGCCGCGAGCGCGGCGAAGCGATACAGCACCGCGCCGACCGCGCCGAGCAGCAGGAACCAGAACAGCACGCCGAACCAGCGCCGCAGCGCGTTGGCGAAGACGGCCTCGACCATCGCCGCAGACTCGCCGAGGCCGCTGTCGGCTTTCGCGCCGAGGCGCATCGCGGCATCCCGGCGCGCGGCGGGGTTCCCGGCGTCGACCACCGCCGACACATCGACATCGAGGTCGCGCGGCCCCCAGGCATAGAAGAGCACCGCGACCGCGAACAGCAGGCCGAACGCGCCGGCCAGCGGCGTCTGCAGCGCGAACTGGATCAGGCCGACCAGCAGCAGCGGCGGCAGCAATGCGAACAGGACACCGAAGCGACCGTGCCAGACGGACGGACCATTGCCGAAGCGCCCGTCGAGCCAGAGCAGCCACAGGCCGAAGCCGTCGTGCCGGCGCACGGACGCGGCGAAAGCCGGCGCCAGGTGACCCAGCACCAGCGCGAAGATCACGGCGAT
>JAYUUH010000208.1:0-1650 GCA_043754745.1 Lysobacter sp. | reverse complement strand
GTGCTGGCACGTTCTGCAAAAACTCAATGAAGTCCATCACATTCCCTACCCTACGCGAGATAACTCTGACAAAAGGCTCTTCGATACGGTTGATGCTTAAACCATCGGCAACTTCAACCCCATCTCCCGCGCATAAGTCTTCGCAATCTCATACCCCGCATCCGCATGCCGCATCACGCCGGTGCCCGGATCGTTCCACAACACCCTTGCGATCCGCTTATCCGCTTCCGCCGTGCCATCGCAGACGATCACTACGCCGCTGTGCTGGCTGAAACCCATGCCGACGCCGCCGCCGTGGTGCAACGATACCCAGGTCGCGCCGCCGGCGACGTTGAGCATGGCGTTGAGCAGCGGCCAGTCGCTGACCGCGTCGCTGCCGTCCTGCATGGCTTCGGTTTCGCGGTTCGGCGAGGCGACGCTGCCGGAATCGAGGTGATCGCGACCGATCACGATCGGCGCCTTCAGTTCGCCGTTGCGGACCATCTCGTTGAACGCGAGGCCGAGTTTGTCGCGCAGGCCCAGGCCGACCCAGCAGATGCGCGCGGGCAGGCCCTGGAAGCGGATGCGTTCGCGCGCCATGTCCAGCCAGTGGTGCAGATGCGCATCGTCGGGGATGAGTTCCTTCACCTTCGCGTCGGTTTTCGCGATGTCCTCCGGATCGCCGCTCAGCGCGACCCAGCGGAACGGGCCAACGCCGCGGCAGAACAGCGGACGCACATAAGCCGGTACGAAACCGGGGAAATCGAAGGCGTTCGCGCAACCCATCTCGAACGCCATCTGGCGGATGTTGTTGCCGTAGTCGAAAGTGGGAATGCCCTGCGCCTCAAAGGCCAGCATCGCCTCCACGTGCACGCGCATCGACTGCTTGGCCGCGCCCACCAATGCCTCCGGCGCGGTCTTCTGCTTGTCGAACCATTCTTCCAGCGTCCAACCGGCGGGCAGATAGCCGTGCAGCGGATCGTGCGCGGACGTCTGGTCGGTGACCGCATCCGGACGCACGCCGCGGCGCACGAGTTCGGGCAGGATCTCGGCGGCGTTGCCGAGCAGCGCGATGGATTTCGCTTCGCCGGCCGCGCAGTATTTTTCGATGCGTGCGAGCGCATCGTCGAGATCGGTGGCCTGTTCGTCGACATAGCGCGTGCGCAGGCGCATGTCGATGCGCGACTGCTGGCATTCGATATTGAGCGAGCACGCGCCGGCCAGCGATGCGGCCAGCGGCTGCGCGCCGCCCATGCCACCGAGGCCAGCGGTGAGGATCCAACGACCGGTGAGATCGCCGCCGTAATGCTGGCGACCCATTTCGACGAAGGTCTCGTACGTGCCCTGGACGATGCCCTGGCTGCCGATGTAGATCCAGCTGCCGGCAGTCATCTGCCCGTACATCATCAGACATTTCTTATCCAGCTCGTGAAAGTGCTCCCAGGTCGCCCAGTGCGGCACGAGGTTGGAATTGGCGAGCAGCACGCGTGGTGCGTCGGCGTGGGTGCGGAACACGCCCACCGGCTTGCCGGACTGGATCAGCAGCGTTTCGTCGTCTTCGAGATCGCGCAGCGATGCGAGGATGGCGTCGTAGCAATCCCAGTCGCGCGCGGCGCGGCCGATGCCGCCGTAGACCACCAGATCTTCCGGACGCTCGGCGACCTCGGGATC
>JAYUUH010000207.1:0-1653 GCA_043754745.1 Lysobacter sp. | reverse complement strand
GGCGACGCCGAAGCGCTGAAGGCCAAGATCGCGTTCCTGGGCCTCAGCGCGCGGGTGGAATCGGCGCAGATCCAGAACAAGACCGTGTATCGCGTGCGCATGGGGCCGTACGGCACCGCCACCGATCTGGCCGAAGCCAAACGCAAACTCGCCGGCGGCGGGCTGCCGGCGATGGCGATCAAGGCGAAGTGAGACCGCGTTTCCTTTCAGGAGTCCGCGCCATGCCCACTTTCGCCGTGTTCTGCTCCAGGCTCTTCTGCTGATGTGAACGCGCGCGCGCGACAGAAAAAGCGCAGCAATCCATCGGCGAAGGTCGCAAGCCCTGAGACGCCCCGCGGGCATACTCCTTCACCAACAGGAGAACGGCCATGACGCTCGAAGCCGCCCTGTTCAGGCACGCCCTGAAGCCTGTCGTCGATGCCCTGCTGCTGCGCTTCCGGCAGCGCCGGCAGCGCCAACTCCGACGCGGCGGCGAGGCTGCTTTGCAGGACGCGATCCGCGAACTGCTGCTGCCGCATCCCGACGAGCGCCGGGTCGAAGCCAAGCTCGCGCAGGCGCGCGGTACCGGCGCGCTGGCCCGGGACATGGCGCTGGCCGAAACGATGCTGGCGCGGCATCGCGAAACCCGGGCGCGCACCGCGGGCAAGACCCATCGCAGCCTGCGGCTCAGGAAGGCGGCTTGAACGCTGCGTCGATGCGCATCGCACCCGGCTAGAATCGCCGGCATGACCCAGACCATCTTCATCACCGGCGCCACCTCCGGTTTCGGACGCGCCGCTGCCCGGCGTTTCGTCGATGCCGGCTGGCGCGTGATCGCCACCGGCCGCCGTGCGGAACGCCTCGACGCACTGGCCGACGAACTCGGCCGCGACCGCGTACACACGGCCGCCTTCGACATCTGCGACGAGGCCGCGATGCGCGCCGCGCTCGATGCGCTGCCGCAGGATTTTCGCGCCATCGACGCGCTGGTGAACAACGCCGGCCTCGCGCTGGGCACCGCGCCGGCGCAGCGCGCGGATCTCGCGCAATGGCGGCAGATGATCGACACCAACGTCACCGCGCTGGTGACCCTGACCCATGCGCTGCTGCCCGGGCTGATCGAACGCCGGGGCGCGATCCTCAACGTCGGCTCGATCGCCGGCACCTATCCCTACACCGGCGGCAACGTCTACGGCGGCACCAAGGCCTTCGTCTCGCAGTTCTCACTGGGTCTGCGCAGCGACCTGCACGGGACCGGCGTGCGCGTGACCTCGATCGAACCGGGCATGGCCGAAACCGAATTCACGCTGGTGCGCACCGGCGGCGACGGCACGGCGTCGGACACGCTCTACAAGGGCGCCGGACCGATCACCGCCGACGACATCGCCGAGACGATCTTCTGGATCGCCAACCTGCCGCCGCATCTCAACGTCAACCGCATCGAGGTAATGCCGGTGCGGCAGTCGTTCGCGGGGTTCCAGATCGCTCGGGACGCATGACCATGCATCTGTTGCTGCCCGCACTGATGGCCCTGGCGATCGGCATGATGCTGCCTCTGCAGGGGCTGGTGAACGCGCGGCTCGGCGCGCAGGTCGGCGGCCCGGTCGTGGCGGCGTTCGTCTCGTTCCTGGTCGGCACGGTCCTGCTCGGCGCTTACCTGCTGCTGACGCGCAC
>JAYUUH010000206.1:0-1655 GCA_043754745.1 Lysobacter sp. | reverse complement strand
GCCGTCGGCACGTTGCGGATGTCGCGGAAGTGGACGACCGCTTCGCCGTCCTCGGCCCGTTCCGGCTTCGCCTCGGAGAACTGGCCGAACACCACCAGCGTCCCCGCATTCGTCGCGCTGACGCTACCGTTGACACGGATTACCGAGACCGCAAAACCTTTGGCCAGCAGGGCGCAAACGAGTTCCGTCCGCACGCCCGGCGGCAGCGGCTCGGCACCGGCACCTTCGTACACGGCCACGCGAAAGAGATTGGCTTTGGGCGACGGTTTGGCGTCGGTGGTCAGGGGAATCGGCAAGGTCGCGGTCACGCGGTCGCCTCCGGCGTTTCGAGGAGCTTGGCCAGAATACTTTCGGGCGTGTCGGTCCGCATGTTCAGAATCTCAACGTTCTCGGCGCCCAATTTGGCCCCGGCGGCGCTGAAGAGCCAGCGCACGGCCCGCGGGTAACAGGCCGCGATCTTGACGCCCTCGCCGGCGAGTTCGTGCAGCGCCGGATCCTTCTTCGCGCTCATCTCGCACAGATCCGGCACGGCGTCAAAGGGAATCCCGGATTCCGCGAGGGCGCGCAGCACCGCTTCCTTCGTCGCCTTGGGCACGACGTTGGCATAGCTGCAATTGCAGTACAGAACTCGGAGTGGCATCGGCATTCAACTATCCAATCCCGCGGCTTGCAGCACCGCCGGCAAGAGGTCGTTCATTTCTTCGATCCGCAGCATGCGGATGTCCCGGACAGAAATCGCGAACCACGGTAGCGACTTGGCGAGGTCGAACGAGGCGAGGACACAGGTCACCGCGTTGACGGTCGGCCCGCCGAAGTAGACGCTCCCCTGCTGCCGGGTAAACCCGTGACGGTCGAGCACCTTCTTGATTTCGGTGTAGGCGTTGGTCCACGAGGCGCCCGGGTAGGACTTCTGCAGCGTGTCGGTGTCCATGTCGAAGGCGATGGCGTACACGCGTTCGTCCTCCCGGGACACGGTGGCGAAATCCGGCTGCGCCGAGGCGGTAGTTCTGGGTCGTGGCAATGTCGTCAGCATCGTGTTCGATCCTATTGGTCCCGATGCGTCGGTACCGGGCGGCCGGGGCGAAAGGCCTCTTCGTGCTCCACGTCGGCGTCCACTTTGTTCAGCGTGGCGGTTTCGCTCAGCACCGCCAGCACCAACGTTTTCAGAATCTCCGGATCGGCTTCGGCCCGCAAATTCACAACCAACTCGCCCGATTCCAGCTCGTCGGTCAACTCGTGCGAGGCTTCGACACCGCCGTCGCTCCGCACCAAGTTCATCACGGCGATGTCCGCCCCTTCAAACGGGGAGAGCGACGCTTTCAAGTGGGCGACCTCGAAGCCGAGTTCCTTCAACGTCCCGTGCAATTGATGCATGAACGCGGCGAGGAAGGCGTTGCCGTCGAAGAATCTTTCGGCGGTCAGGCTGGCAGTGAGGTTCATCCAGCCGAGGAGGGCTTCGCCTTCGGCGTAGGTATCGTAGTCGACGTCCATCGCGGCCCGACTGGCCATATCGACATTTTCGATCAGCGCCGCCCATTTGTCCAAGTGCGTTCCGTGCCGGGCGGAGAAGGGGAGCACCTTCGCGTTCGGATAATCGGCCCGCAGTTTCTCCAGGAGTGTCTGCGTTCGCACCGCATCGAGGGTGTCGACTTTGT
>JAYUUH010000205.1:0-4872 GCA_043754745.1 Lysobacter sp. | reverse complement strand
CTGGTTCGGCCACCAGTCGGCGTTGCCGTGCCGGCGCTGGCGGGATTGTTCGTGGGCATCGCCTGAGAATGGACACTGGGGTTCGGTGGACATGGGTTTCTCCTTGGGTGGTTTCGCCTGACGCTTCACGGGTCCGAACGACGGTGGCGAAGATGCCTGATGGCGGGGCTTGTGCGGGGTGAAGACACACTAGGCCGACGGAATGGCAAGGGGAATTCGATTGTTTTGACCGAATCGATAGGGATCGACTATGGAACTGTGTTCCAGCGGCCGGCCCGCCCGCCGGTTGCTGCCCGCAACGATCGCTCATCGCGGTCATCGAGGAAGAGATGCCAGCCGCTGGCGTGACGGGAGTATCCGAACACGAGCCGGCGTTCCTGCGGCGCCTCCGTGCAGTCGAGGCGGAGATGCATGTAGACCGTATCGCTGTCGCCTTCGCCGGGACCGGCGTCGATCAGCGTGCAATCCGGGTGCAGGCGCGCCGCGTCCGCACGAAGCCGCGCGTGCCCAGGTTGATGGCCGCAGCCCGTCAGCGCGACGGCGATGGCCGCCGCGCCGAAACCGGTCAGGATTCGATCAGCGCTTCCCACCCAGCAGCCCGCCGCCGATCTTCAGCAGATCGCCGAGGCCGAGCTGGCCGTCGCCGTCCTGATCGAGCACCGCACCGAGCAAGCCCCCGCCGATGCCGCCCTGCTGGCGCGCCTGCTGCTGTTCCCGGCCGAGGATTGCGCCCAGTACATCCGCGGTCGGGTTGCCGCCGCCGGCCATGGCGGATGCCGCGCCGCTACCACCGTCGTTGCCGCTGAACATGCGCTTGGCGAGATAGGCCATCACGATCGGGGCGAGGATCTTCATCAGTTGCCCGGCGCGGTCGCCGCCGAGGCCGGTGGCTTCGCCCAGGTGCTGCTCTGCGCGGCCCTGCTGGCCGCCGAGGATATGACCGAGCATGCCGGCGCCGTCGGTCTGGCGGGTGGCCGCGCCGCCGGCCAGCAGCATCCCGAGCAGGCTGCCGACATCGCCGCTGCCGGTGTGGTCCTTCTGCAGCGCGCCGAACAGCGCTTCCGCGCCCTGCGGCTGGCTCGCGTTCTTGCCCAATGCGCCCATCAGCAGCGGCAAAGCAGCGCTGATCGCGCCGGCGGCTTGCGTGCGGCCGATGCCGAGTTGCTGGGAAATCTGCTGCAGCGGGGCGCCCTCGAGCTGGGCGAACAGGTCGTCGGTCAATCCGGTCATGGCGGTCTCCTGGGGCTTAAAGGGCGTGTCGCGGCACTTTATCCCCAGCCGCATGGCAAAAGGGCGACCGGACGGTTTTTTCGATCGGATGCAGCGCTGGCCCGGGCTTTGACGTTCTGTAGAGCGGGCTTCAGCCCGCTGTAACACGCGCCGCAATCGATCAGCGGCCTGAAGGCCGCTCTACAAAGGAATCATTCAGGCGTCGGCGACGATGACGTCGAACTCGCCCGCGAGCACGCGGTCGAGGCGGCCGCTGCGCCAGCCGCGGACGCTGTCGCGCACCAGCGGCGAGGGTTCGGCGCGGTAGCGGCGGCAGACGCGCAACTCGTCGTCGGTGTCGATCAGGTTCGGACGCGTGCGGCCGGGCAAGTCGGCCGCGATCCGCACCATCGCCGCGATGCGGCGGGTAACGCCGTTGTCGTCGGTGTCGTGTTCGAGCACGTGCAGCCCGTGTTCGGTCTCCAGCAGCGCATGCGCGCCGAACCCGCCCACCGCCAGCCGTGCGCGGCAGCGTTCCGGGTCCTGCTCCATCACCTCAACGCGCATGTTGCGGCGCTCGGCCCAGGCCATGTACATCGCCAGCAGTTGCTGCCACCACAGCCGCGTCTGCGCAGGGTCGCGCTTGAGGTCGGAAGCGCTGGCGGCCAACGACAGCAGCGCGTCCTGCGGGCGATGTTCGGCCAACGCGGCCACCGCGTGTTGCAGCAGCCACAGCAATTGCGCAAAGCGCGTGACGAACGCCGCGTTGGCGCCGTCGCGGGCGAGCCGTTCGCCGAGGCGCTGCGCGGTGTCGAGCGCGCTCTGGATGCGGTCGCGGCGTTCGATCCGGTCGAGCACTTCGAAACGATCCGGTCGCGACCAGAAATCGCGGTCGCCCATCGCCGCGTAATCGGCGTCGCGAGCATCGGTCCAGCGCGCTGCGCCGAGCGTGTCGACGAGGTCGCCGAGCGTGCCGTGCAGGATCGCGACGGCGCTGGGCGAGCCGTCCCCGGCATGGATCAGCGGGCGCAGATCGCCGCGAACGACGGTGGTGGCGACCGCGGCCGGCGTGGCGGGCAGATTCGGGTCGATGAATTCCACGTCCAGCCGGTCGCCGACACTGCGCACGAACAGAAACTGGTCGCCCTGCGGCGTACGGTGTTCGACGATGCTGCGCGCCAGCGGCGCCAGCAGATGCTGTTCGATGGCGCGACGCAGCGGGCGCGCGCCGAGGTCGGGCGTGAAGCCCCGATCGAGCAGGAATTCAATCGCCGATGGCTCCCATTCCACCGCCCAGTCGCGATTCCGCAGGCCGCGGCGGCCCATCGCCCGCTGCAGTTCCTTGTGCAGGATCTCGCGCATCAGGCCACGATCCAGCGGCGAGAACAGCACGATGCGGTCCAGGCGATTGAGGAATTCGCGGCGGAAGGTTTCGAACAGCGCCTTCTCGACCGCGCCGCGCGAATACCCGCCCGCGGACGAGGTGAATCCCGGGCCGGCGCTGCGGCTGAGCGTGGAGCCGGCGTTGCTGGTGAGGATGATGATGCTGTGGCGGAAATCGGCGACGTTGCCGTTGCGGTCGCCGAGGCGGCCGTCGTCGAACACCTGCAGGAACAGATCCCACACCCGCGGATGCGCTTTCTCGAATTCGTCCAGCAGCACCACCGAGAACGGCTGCTCGCGGATGCGCGACACCAGCGAACGCGTGCTGCCGTCGCGCGACACGTCGGTGAGCCGCCATGCGGCATCCTCGGACTGGTATTCGCTCATGTCCAGGCGCAGCAGACGTTCGCTGCTGCCGAACAGCAGCTCGCCGAGGGTTTTCGCCAGTTCGGTCTTGCCGGTGCCGGTGGGACCGGCGAACAGGAATACGCCGATGGGGCGTGTGCCGTCGACCAGCCCGGCCTTCAGCATCGCGATGCGGTCGACCAGGCATTCCACCGCCTCGTCCTGGCCGATCACGCGCTTGCGGAAGAACGCGCGCAGGCTGTCGAGCTGCAGGCTCTGGCGGTCGTCGATCACCTCCAGCGGCAGGCCGCTGCGCCGGGCGATGGCGCCCAGCAGGTCGTCGGCGGTGAGCGGCAGCGCGCGGGGCTCGGCGGCGACCGCCGCGCGCAAGGCGTCTTCCAGCAGCCGCAGCGTGCGCCCGGGTTCGTGCTGTTCCGGAAAGAATTGAACCGACATGCGCTGCGCTTCGTCGAGCGCGCGCGCGTCGATCACCGGCATCGACACTCCGGCTTCGCGGGCGTCGCGCCAGCGCGCGAGCAGGTCGCGCAGGGTATCGGTGCCCGGCGACTGCAGGGTCACCGTCTTCACGAGATGACGCAGCGTCGGCCGCGCCTGCAGCAGTTGCGCGAGCTGCGCCGTGCCGAGTTCGCCGATCATCCGCAGCTGGCCGCGCTCCAGCGCCGGCAACAGCATGTCGAGGATGCCGCGCGGATCCTGGCTGTGCGCACCTTTCTGCAACAGATCGTAGAAATCCTGCACCCGCCACAGCGCACGCGGACGATCGAGCGCGGCGAGCATGTCGCGCACGCGTTCCTCCAGTTCGCCGATGTATTTCTGTCCGGCCAGCACATCCGCAGCGGAGGCTTCGAACAGCAGCCAGCCTTCGGCGTGCAGGCGCGCGAACAGACGATCGACCAGCACCGATTTGCCGGTGCCCTGTTCGCCCGAGATCAATACTGATACCGGCGGCGTGGCCTGCAGCATGTCGTAGACCTGCGCGACCTGCAGATCGAGTGCCGGGTGATCGACGATCGCCGCGCCGCCGCTGCCGTCGTCCGGCGTGGGCGCCCACAGCCGGCCCACGCCGCCCAATGTGCGCTGTTCGCGCCGGCGCGCGGTTTCGGCGGTGGCCTGCGCGCGGAACGGCGCCAGCACCGGTTCCTGGAACGACTTCAGGCCTTCGGCGAGTTGTTCGAGTTCGTAATCCTGCAGCGTCTCCAGCGCCATCGGCCCGGTGCCGGGTGCATGCGCTTCGGCCCATTGCAGGTATTCGCGCAGGCGGTGGCGCATCGGCGGCTGTTCGTACCACCACTGGCGCAGATGCCCGATCAGCGCAGGCAACGCCGCCGCGTCCTCGCGCGACTGCAGGTAATCGAGCATGAAGCGGAACTGGTAGCGGCCCGGCGAAGCTGTCGCGGCGAGCGCGGCGGCGGGGTCGACATCGCTGCGCTGGCGCAATGCGACATAGATAATGCAGCTCAGCGCGTAGCTGTCGCTTTCCAGCAGATCGAGCAACCCCTTGGCATCGAAAGCGTCGCCGGCGAGCAGGGCGACCCCTTCACGGAACTGCGCGAGCTGCAGCAGATCCTCCGGACGCTGGATGCGCTCGTCCTCGGCTTCAATCTCGCGCCGCAGGCGGAACAGGCGATCGAGGGGCGTTTCCCCGGGCGGCGTATCGCCCGTCGGCGCATCGGGCGCGCCCCCGCCGGGCGCCGGCAGCGCGGCATCGGCAGTCGCCGGCATGTCTTCCACCGCGACCGGTTTCGCGGCGTCAGCGGGCGTACGCCGCAGCCACACCGTCAACACGACGCCGAACAGCAGCCCTGCGATGAAGATTCCGATGGTCACGCGTTGTTCTCCGTTGGTCGCAGTCAGTGTAGAGCGGCCTTCAGGCCGCTGCTGCATTGGGTGTTGTCCAAAGCAGCGGCCTGAAGG
>JAYUUH010000204.1:0-4875 GCA_043754745.1 Lysobacter sp. | reverse complement strand
AGAAGCGGGCGGCATTGTGCCGTTCGCGGGGGATGGGGGCAACGCGGCACGGCGCAAGGCCTGCCTGTAGGCCTGTTCGAACGCGGCCACGAGCTCCGGCCCGGTCGCGCGCGCGGCCGGCGGTCGGGCGACGACGACATACGCGCCTGCGGCCATGACGATGCGATGCCGCCGGAAATGGTCGCGCAGCACGCGCTTGATGCGATTGCGGATCACAGCGCGCGGACTGACCTTACGCGAGACCGCGAGACCGAGGCGGGCTTCGCGATCATCGGCGAGATAGTGCACCGCAAGTACCGGCGTGGCGGCGCGGCTGCCGCGGGCGAACACCGCGTCGAATTCCGGACGCGCGCGTACCCGCGCTGTGCACGGGTAGCGGGCAGTGCGAAGAGCAATGCCTTCTGCGCTGGAATGCAGGTTCGTCATGAACGGCGGGCGTTCATGCCAAAAGCATTCTGCCTAAGATGTCGTATCGGCGGCGACGGGCGCATCGCCAATCGCAGAGCCGAAACGATCAGGCAGTGAGGCGCGTGCGGCCTTTGGCGCGACGACGGGCAAGGATCTTACGGCCGTCGGCGGTCTTCATGCGGGCACGGAAACCGTGGTCGCGCTTACGCTTGAGGTTGCTGGGCTGATAGGTGCGCTTGGTGGCCATGGGTCGGGCTCGAGTGGCGTGATGCGTTGAGGCGCGGGACGGCGCGACTGCGCCGGAGCGCAACGCCTGAACCGCAAGAACCGGTAATTATGCAGGCGCGGCGGCAGGCCGGTCAAATGCACGGGTTATGTCCGACCCCGTCCACGCAAGGACCCCACCGCGGATCGGCGGCGGCGGCGGGTGCGGGGGCGCCGGCACGGTGGTAACCTGCCGAACTCCCCACCGACCTAGCGCGCCACGCTACCCGACCCCGTTCGGGCCACAGGTCGCGCGGTTCGACCTGTTCCTCTGCTCGTCTCAAGCGAAGCGCGACAAGAAAACCCCCGATGGATGCCTGGCCCCGCTGTCTCGAACGCCTCGAAGCCGAACTGCCGCTCGAGGAAGTACAGACCTGGCTGAAACCGCTGCAGGCCCGCCTGCGCGATGACGGTCTGGTGCTGTATGCACCGAACGCCTTCGTGCGCGATGCTGTGCAAAGCCGCTACCTGTCGCGGATCAGCGAGCTGCTGGAGCACTACGCGGGTAGCAGCGCGGTCTCGCTCGAAGTCGGGTCGGTGTCGCGCCCCGCGCAGGGGCAGCCCAGCCCGACCCAGGTACTGGCCGCCACGCGCGCGCCGGCAGCCGAGTTCGCCGGCAATCTCGACAACCATTACAGCTTCGATAATTTCGTCGAGGGCCGCAGCAACCAGCTAGGCCGCGCCGCGGCGTGGCAGGCCGCACAGAAACCCGGCGACCGCTCGCACAACCCGCTGCTGCTGTACGGCGGCACGGGCCTGGGCAAGACCCACCTGATGTTCGCCGCCGGCAACGAGATGCGCCGGCAGAACCCGGGCATGCGCGTGATGTATCTGCGGAGCGAACAGTTCTTCAGCGCGATGATGAAGGCGCTGCAGGACAAGACCATGGACGCCTTCAAACGCCAGTTCCAGCAGGTCGACGCGCTGCTGATCGACGACATCCAGTTCTTCGCCGGCAAGGACCGCACCCAGGAAGAGTTCTTCCACACCTTCAATGCGTTGTTCGACGGCCGACAGCAGATCATCCTGACCTGCGACCGCTATCCGCGCGAGGTCGAAGGCCTGGAGCCGCGGCTGAAGTCGCGTCTCGCGTGGGGACTGTCGGTGGCGATCGAGCCGCCGGACTTCGAGACGCGCGCCCAGATTGTGCTGAGCAAGGCCCGCGAACGCGGCGTCGCGCTGCCGGAGGACGTGGCGCTGCTGATCGCCAAGAAGATGCGCAGCAACGTGCGCGATCTCGAGGGAGCGCTCAACACGCTGGCGGCGCGGGCCAATTTCACCGGCCGTGCGATCACCGCGGAATTCGCCCAGGAAACTCTGCGCGACCTGCTGCGCGCGCAGCAGCAGGCGATCAGCATCGCCAATATCCAGAAGGCCGTGGCAGACTACTATGGTCTGCAGATCAAGGATTTGCTGTCCAAGCGCCGGACCCGCTCGCTGGCCCGTCCGCGGCAGGTGGCGATGGCCTTGGCGAAAGAGTTGACCGAACACAGCCTGCCGGAGATCGGCGATGCCTTCGCGGGGCGCGACCACACCACGGTCCTGCACGCCTGTCGTCAGATCAAGTTGTTGAGCGAAAGCGACGGCAAGCTGCGCGAGGACTGGGACAAATTGATTCGCAAACTCAGCGAATGAGGCGTCTCGAAAGATGAGAACAGGATGGAGACAAACTGTGGATAAGTGCTTCGCGGTCGCGACCCGATAAAGTTGTCCACAGGTTTTCCCCGTCGTGCCAGAGCGCTTGTACAGACCTTGGCAAGACAATAAAACGCAATAAAATCATGAGTTTGGATCTGTTACCCCCGGCTTTTGGAAACACCATCACCACCAGCTTTTAAGATTTATATCCTTCTTTGAAGCATGGGTCCTTTTTCGGCTTGGCCAGCACACCGTCTTATTTTGGGGAATCGAATCAATGCGTTTCAGTCTGCAGCGCGAAGTGCTCCTGAAGCCGCTGGCTCAGGTCGTCAACGTCGTCGAACGTCGGCAGACTTTGCCGGTGCTCGCCAACCTGCTGGCCAGGGTCGAAGGTGATCTGCTGTCCCTCACAGGCACCGACCTCGAAGTGGAAATGGTCGCCCGCACCCGGGTCGACGACGCCGAATCCGGTGAGATCACCATCCCGGCGCGGAAGCTGTTCGAGATCGTCCGTGCCCTGCCCGACGGCAGCAAGGTCACCATCACCCAGGCTGGCGACAAGGTCACGGTTTCCGCAGGCCGCAGCCGCTTCACCCTGGCCAGTCTGCCGGCCAACGATTTCCCGGCGCTGGATGAAGTGGATGCAACCGAGCGCGTGCGTGTCGGCGAAGCCGGCCTGAAGGAACTCATCGAACGCACTGCGTTCGCGATGGCCCAGCAGGACGTGCGTTATTACCTCAACGGCCTGCTGTTCGATCTGCGCGACAAGGCGCTGCGCTGCGTCGCCACCGACGGCCATCGTCTGGCGATGTGTGAAGCGGTACTGGAAGAAACCGTGCAGACCAAGCGCCAGATCATCGTGCCGCGCAAGGGCGTGCTCGAGCTGCAGCGCTTGCTGGAAGGCAGCGATCGTGAGCTCGAACTGGAAATGGGGCGCAGTCACATCCGCGTGAAGCGCGACGATGTGACCTTCACCAGCAAGTTGATCGACGGCCGTTTCCCCGACTACGAAGCTGTGGTGCCGATCGGCGCCGACCGCGAAGTGAAGATCGACCGCGAAGCCTTCCGCGCTTCGCTGCAGCGCGCGGCGATCCTGTCGAACGAGAAGTATCGCGGCGTACGCATCGAAGTGTCGCCCGGCCAGCTCAAGATCAATGCCCACAACCCCGAGCAGGAAGAGGCTCAGGAAGAGATCGAAGCCGATACCAAGGTCGATAGCCTGGTGATCGGATTCAATGTGAACTACCTCTTGGATGCCCTGTCCGCGCTGCGCGACGAACACGTCGTCCTGCAGCTGCGTGACTCCAACTCCTCGGCGCTTGTACGCGAAGCCAGCAGTGAAAAATGCCGTCACGTCGTTATGCCGCTCCGTCTTTGATCTCGATCGACGTCATTAGCGGCTTGTTCCACGTGAAACATACGAATCGCCCGGGCCTGCCCGGGCGTATTCGTTTCAGCGCCCGGGCTTTACCCGGAAGCGGCTTGGAACAAGGGCCGATATGCACATAACCCGTTTGCAGGTAGCCGGCGTGCGCCGGCTGGCTGAAGTCGAGATGCGTCCTGCCCCAGGGATCAATCTGATCACCGGCGACAATGGTGCCGGCAAGACCAGCCTGCTCGAAGCCCTGCATCTTCTGGCCTACGGCCGCAGTTTTCGCGGGCGCGTACGCGACGGTCTGATCCGGACCGGTATGGATGCGGTCGAGGTTTTCGCCGAATGGCGCGAAGACATCACTGGCCGCACACGCCGTGCAGGTTTGCGTCATTCGGGGCAACGATGGGAGGGGCGCCTCGATGGCCAAGCGGTTGGTCAGCTCGGTGAACTGTGCGCGGCTTTGGCGGTGGTGACTTTCGAACCCGGCAGCCACGCACTCGTCACGGGTGGCGGCGAACCCCGTCGCCGACTGGTCGACTGGGGTTTGTTCCACGTGGAACCAGACTTCCTTGCGTTGTGGCGTCGTTACGCACGGGCGCTGAAACAGCGGAACGCTCTGCTCAAGGCCCGGGTGCGCGATCAGCAGCTGGATATCTGGGATCATGAACTCGCCGAAGCCGGAGAACCGCTGACCCGACGGCGTCAGGCCTACCTCGACGAGCTGGAACCGGTGTTGCAGGCGATGGCCGCTGAACTGGCGCCAGCGCTGGGCCAGGCTAGCCTCGTATTCCAGTCTGGCTGGTCCCGCGACAGTTTGTCGCTGGCCGATGCCCTGCTGGTGGTCCGCGATCGAGACCTCGCCAACGGCTTCACCTCGGTCGGCCCGCATCGTGCCGATTGGCGTATCGACTATGCCGCGCTGCCGGGTCGCGAAACCCTGTCGAGGGGCCAGGCCAAGCTCACCGCGCTGGCCGTGCTGCTGGCGCAGGCGGAGCGGCATGCGCTGGCCTGCGGCGAATGGCCAGTGGTCGCTTTGGACGATCTGGCGTCGGAACTGGACCGTCATCATCAGCGTCGGGTGCTGGAGCGCCTGCTGGGATCGGGGGCGCAGGTATTCATTACCGGGACGGAATCACCTGCTGCATTGGCGGAACTCGATGCTTCAGTGGACAGGTTCCACGTGGAACAGG
>JAYUUH010000203.1:0-1663 GCA_043754745.1 Lysobacter sp. | reverse complement strand
TCGGCCGCGAGAGTGTCGACGACGGTGTGCTGCTGCTGGTCGCAAAGGACGACCGCACCGTCCGCATACAGCCGGGCTACGGCCTGGAAGGCGCCATTCCGGATATCGCCGCGGGCCGCGTGATCCAGGAGTATCTGGTGCCGAGGTTCCGCGCCGGCGATTACGCCGGCGGCATCGGCGATACCGCGGCGCAATTGGTGCGCCTGATCGATGGCGAAAGCCTGCCGGAGCCGATGGCGGCCGTCAGCGGCCAGGACCCGGATTGGATGCCGGGGCTGTTCCTGGCTTTTTTCCTGTCGATGTTCGTGCGCTCGCTGCTGGGCGGCCTGCCGGCGGTGGCGCGGATGCTGATCGTCGGCGGTCTGGCCGGCGTCGTGCTGCTGCTGTTCTCGGCGCCGTGGGCGGTCGCGTTGATCGGCGCGGTCGCAGGCGCCTTCGTCGGCGCTCTCGCCGGCAGCGGCGGTTTTGCCCGACAGGGCAGTTGGGGCTCGCTCGGTGACGATTCCTCCCGGGGCGGTTGGGGCAGCGGCGGTTGGGGCGGTGGTTCCAGCGGCTCCGGAAGCTCAAGCAGCTCCGGCAGCGGTTGGAGCGGTGGCGGCGGCAGCAGCGGAGGCGGTGGCGCCTCGGGGAGCTGGTGAGCATGCGCCTGCCGAAGCATCTGTTCGCCCGCTCCGCGCGCCGGCTGTTTCCGGAAGCGTGCCTGCAGCGCATCTCCGAGGCCATCGCCCGCGACGAGCTCTGGCATCGCGGCGAGGTCTGTTTCGCGGTGGAGTCCGCGCTTGCCTGGCGTGGTGTGTGGGCCGGGCGAAAGGCGCGCGACCGCGCGGACGAGGTCTTCTCGCGGCTGCGCGTCTGGGACACCGCTGAAAACAACGGCATCCTCATCTATCTCCTGCTGGCCGACCGGCGCATCGAAATCCTCGCCGATCGCGGCCTCGCGGGACGGGTCAGCGACGAGCAGTGGCGCGGCGTGTGCCTGCTGATGGAAGAGCGCCTGCGCGCGGGCGATGCGGAGGCCGCGGTGCTGCAGGGCGTGGCGGCGGCAGGCGAACTGCTGGCCGTGCACTTCCCGCGCATCGACGGTCGCGACGACCGCAACGAGTTGCCGGACCGCCCGCAGGTACTCGACTGAGCCCCTGCCTGCCCGGCGAAGGGCCGCCGGCTCCGGCACAATACGCACACCGTTCGCCACGCCGCAGTTGCCGATGACCTTCCTGCACCAGATCGATCCGATCCTGTTCCAATCGCCCGAGTTTTCGCTGTTCGGGGCGAGTTTCCAGCCGGCGGTCCACTGGTACGGATTGATGTACCTCCTCGGCTTCAGTGCGGCCTGGCTGCTGGGCCGCAGCCGCATCCGCGCCGGCCGTCTGCCGGGCGTCAGCGAGCAGGCCTACAGCGACCTGTTGTTCTACTGCATGCTCGGGGTGATCTTCGGCGCGCGCATCGGCTACATCCTGATCTACGACCTGGGTTCGTACATCGCCGACCCCGTCCAGATCTTCAAGATCTGGCAGGGCGGCATGAGTTTCCACGGCGGCCTGGCCGGCGTGCTGGTGGCGTCGCTGTGGTGGGCGCGCAAGCAGGGCATGCACTTCTTCGACATCGTCGATTTCGTCGCGCCACTGGTGCCGCCTGGCCTCGGTCTGGGCCGGCTCGGCAATTT
>JAYUUH010000202.1:0-1663 GCA_043754745.1 Lysobacter sp. | reverse complement strand
GTCAGTTCAGCGATCTCGGCGGCTTCCGCGCGGGTTTCGGCGAACGCCCGGACGCGCTGGCGCTGCGCATCTGGCGCAACGGCCGGCAGGGCGATCTGCAGATGCAATAAGCACGGCATGCAGGCGGCATCCGTGCAATTCGCCCGTCCCGCGCACCCGCGACGGGCGGGGTCCATCGAGCCGCCGCCAAAGGATTAAGCTCGCCGTCTTTCCTGCGCGGACGACGCCATGGCCGACAGCATCGATATCGACACGGATCTCACGGACGGTGGGAAAACCACCCCTGACGTTGGCGCCGATCCGGCCGCGGCATCGGCGCCGCCGCGGCCGCGCTCTTCGGCCGCCGCGATCGTGCTGGCCGTGCTTGCGGTGGCCTACACCCTGTGGGCGACCCAGGAACTGTTGCTGCCGGTGCTGCTGGCGATGTTCTTCGCGCTGATCGGCAATCCGATCATCCGCACGCTCGAGAGAATCCATATCCCGCGTTTCGTCGGCGCGCTGGCGGTGCTGTCCTCGGGCTTGGCCTGCGCGATGCTGCTCGGCAGCCTGATGGCAGAACCCGCGGGCAAGGTAATGCGCCAGGCCCCGCGCGAGCTGCGCGAGATCGCGCCCAAGCTGCGCGAAATGATCAAGCCGGTCCAGGATGCGAAGAAAGGCGCGGAAAACATCGCCCGCGTCGCCGGTGGCGAAGACGTCAATGCGGTGCGCCTGGTCAGGACCGAGGTCAACGACCCCTACCGCGCGCTCACCGCGACTCCGAGGCTGATCGCCGGGGTGCTTGCCGTAGTGCTGCTGACCCTGTTTTTCATGGTCTACGGCGCGAACCTGCAGCGCAGGGTGCTGGCGCTGCTACCCGGCTGGCAGCAGAAAAGGCTGACCATGGACATCCTGCAGTCGATCGAGCGCGAGATGTCGCGCTACGTGCTGACCATCACCATCATCAATGTTCTGCTGGGTCTGCTCTTCGCCGGGGTACTGGTCTGGCTGGGGCTGGCGATCCCGGAAGCGCTGATGTGGGGCACGGTGGCGGCACTGCTCAATTACGCGCCGTACGTGGGCCCGCTGATCGGCATCATGGCTATGCTGTTGATGGGGTTCGTGCATTTCGATACGCCGCTGGAGGCGCTGCTGCCGTCCGGGATCTATCTGCTGCTGCACGCGATCGAAGGCCAGTTCATCACCCCGATCCTGCTCGGCCGGCGCATGGCGCTGTCGCCGCTGGTGCTGATCCTCGGGCTGATGGTGTTCGGTTGGCTGTGGGGGATCGTCGGGCTGCTGCTCGCGGTGCCGCTGCTGGCCTGCACGAAGGTGGTGCTGGAACGGATCGACGGCCTCGGCCCCTGGGCGCAACTGCTGGAGTGAGCCGATCGCATCCACCGAACGAGGCCGTCGAACGAGGCCGTCGAACGGTGGAACGCAGTAAGGGCACCCGCGCTAAACTCGCGCGGTGAACTTCACCATCCGCGCCATCACGCTCGACCTGGACGACACCCTCTGGCCGTTCGCGCCCATCGGTGCGCGGATCGAACGGGTGCTCGACGACTGGCTGCGCATGCACAGCCCGCGCACCGCCGAACGTTTCCCGATCGCGGAAATGCGCGCGCTGCGCGAACGGGTGTTCGACGCGCATCCGCATCTGCTGCACGACATGGGCGCACTGCGC
>JAYUUH010000201.1:0-4893 GCA_043754745.1 Lysobacter sp. | reverse complement strand
ACAACGGGCACGGTCCCGAAGCGGGCAAAGCCGATAACAATTCCGACCTTCGAGGTCGCTTGAACGATAGGCACCGCTTCGCGACTTTCATCATGGCTCGAACCCACGCGCAACACGTGTTGCGTTCACCGAAAAGCCGGATACACGAATGCAACCGTTTTCGCTGTCGAAGTCACCGCGTTTTTAAAACCGACGAGCGGTGCTTGCGTGGGGAGTCCATACATGAATTGTTAGGGGTTTCGCGGCACTGCATAAAGTGACCCATCACCATGCAATATCAAGGAACTTTGATCAACAGGCGTCTCTGGCCATCCCAAGGGAGGAATACCCACCACGTTAACTGAAAGACTGACAACATGATCAATCTGATCTGTCAGCTTGTCGTCAAGACGTGTGATGGGGTAGAGGCGCTCCGGAACATCACTATTGCAGAACATAAAGGCTATTGGGAAGAACTTCATAGTTCCAAACAAAACTGGCTCTTTAGATACTGCGCGGAACATTGCTACTGCGCCATCTGTACAGATAGTTGGCTTGTACGGATAGGTCCACATGTAAGCGCGCCATTCCGCAGGCAGAATTTCACCTCTTGAATTGAAGTAAGTGCAAAGAACATCTCTTACACTGCTACAGCGGTATCCATCAATGCGTTGTGCAAGAATGTGTCCCGCGATGGCTTTCAGAACCCTATTTAGTTTGACATCAAAGCGGAAAGAGTTAACTTGAAATTTTTTAAGATGTAGATCAAGTTGAGTCGTCAGCGCTATTAGGTGCGGATCGTACTCGGCGCCTAGAAGCTCGTTATTACATGTGGCACAAATAGAGCGAAACTTGACTCCACCTTGGAAATATCTTGAGGTGTTTGGCAGAACCTCGGCGTTAATCGCTTCAGCTAAGCGCATCAGATCCGTTTGTCCGATGCGCGGACAAGATTTTGGAGGCGTGTGATCCTCAGTGAGCTTCCCTTGGGCGCCGCAGGCGCTGCATTGGCCGTATTGCGGACCGCGCGTCTGGAATCTCTTCACAGTGGTGCGACTTCGCTATAAGCAGCTCGGTTTTTCGCTTTTGCGAGTTGTACGAGCTTTTCGTACAGGATCCAGTCAATATCCATATGTCCTCCCATGTCCGTTACGCCCCAATGCGGCATGCGTCCACTTTGCATCCAAAGAAATCCCATTTCAACCCAACTCACCTGGACATCTAACAGCCCCATCACCCCCGAATACCCCTAGCCCCCAAAAACACCCTCAACGAAGCCGGCTTAACCGGCTTGGTCAAAACCGCACACCCATACTCCCGCGCAGCGATCTTCAACGCATCACTCCCATCGCCAGTAAGCAACTCAGCAGGCAGATCGCGCTTCGCACGCCGACGCAATTCAGCGATCACCCCAAACCATCGAGCCGGTCATGCAGGTGATAGTCGACCAGCCCGACAGCGGGCTCCGCATCGATATGCGCTAACACCTCATCGACAGTCGACGCAGTGAGCGCGACCGCTTTCCAGCAATTGAGCTATGCACGCATGCCGGCGAGGATTTCCGGATCGTTGTCGACGCAGAGCACGCGCAGGCCGGCGAAGGCGTCGGACGACGGCGCGATCTCCAGCTACACCAGTTGTTGCGCGGCGACGCCGACGGGCATAAAGATCGAAAGCATGCAGCCGTTGCCCACGCGTTAGCGCACGCGCAACGGGTGGTCGAGCATCCGCGCGATGCGCTGGCAGACGGACAGGCCCAGGTCGCGTTCGTCGTCGATGCCGATGCCTTTCGCGAACGCGTGGTCGAAGCGGCGGAATTCCTCGAAGATCCGGGTGAGGTGATGTTCGGGAATGCCCGGGCCGGTGTCCCACACCTAGCATTCGATCCGCTGGCCGCGATGGCTCAGCCCCAGCAGCACGCCGCCTTCGCGGGTGTACCGCAAAGCGTTAGCGAGGAAATTCTGCAGCGCGCGACGCAGCAGGCGGCGGTCGCTCCGCACGAACACCGGCGCACCGCGAGGCCCGGCGCGCGGCCGTAGCGCTACAACCGGAAAGATGTGGTGTGGGTGTGTACGTGGCAGGCGCCGAGCCCGGGCTGCGACCAAAGTCGGCTGTCCGGGCGGGCGCGGGCGCCTCCGACACCATACGCCACGGAAGGTTGTGACCCGCCACTGGTAATCCGGCGCCGGTCCGTGTTCTGCTCAGCAGCGGGCCGTGCGCGGCCCGAACCCGCGTTCGCCGAAGTCCCCCGTTCGTCCTGAGCGCGTCCTGCTGTTTCCACGATCCGAAAAGGGAAAGTTTGATGAAACGTGCCTGTTCCGCTCATGCCCACCGCTCCACCCGCAAGATCCTCGCCCTCGCTGTCGCGCTGTCGTGCTTCGCGCCGATGCTCGCGCAGGCTGCGCAGCCGGCGCCGATGAAGATCGCCGACCAGCGCAACGCGAACCTGCGCCTCGACGCGGCCTCCCTCGGCCGCATCCACGAAATCCGCACCTCCGACGCGAGCTTCGTGAAGGTCCATTTCGACCATTTCTCGCTGCCCGACGGCGTGACCCTGGAAGTCTTCAGCCCCGATCGCACCCAGATGTATCGCTACAGCAACGCGACGCGCGACGGCAACACCGTGGATCAAGCGATGGGCCAGAACGGCCGCACCAGCTTCTCGGCGATGTCGATCCACGGCCCGGTGGCGTTGATGCGCCTGGTCGGCACGCCGCGCGGCGCATGGCGCAGCGGCGACGGCATCCGCGTCAACCGTTATCTGCAGGGCTATTCCGAGCGCAAGCTGCGCGAGCTGCGGATCGACGGCATGGTCGACGGCTCGTTCGGCACGCGTTCGATCATCGGCACCGACGACAAGCGCGCGGCCGCCTGTTACGCCTCCAGCGATCTCACCGCGTTTGATCGCTCGCGCCCGGTGGCGCGTCTGGTGATGAGCGGCGGCGGCCTGTGCACGACCTGGCGCGCGGGTCCGGACAACCGCATGTTCACCAACAACCACTGCATCGCCACCGCCAGCGCCACGGCATCGGCCGAGGTGTGGTTCAACTATCAGCTCAGCAGCTGCGGCGGCACGGCGGCCACGCCGACCAAGGTCGCCGGCGACCAGATGCTGGCCACCAACACCACGCTGGACTACACCCTGTTCACGGTGAAAAACTTCGCCAACATTTCCAGCTTCGGTTATCTCGGCCTGGAAACGCGCGCGGCCACTTTGAATGAGGAAATCATGATCGCCGGCCATCCCGGCGGCCGCCAGAAGGAACTCAGCATCGTCAGCGATCAGGACGGCGGCGGCCGCTGCCGGGTCAACAGCGCCAGCACCAGCGGCAACGCCGCCAATACCGACATCGGCTATTACTGCGACACCGAGGGCGGCAGCTCCGGTTCGCCGGTCATCGCGCGCTCCAGCCACAAGGCACTGGCGCTGCATCACTTGGGCGGCAGCTTGAACAAGGGCGCGAAGATGTCGTTGATCTGGCCGCAGGTCTCCACGCACTTCGGCGGCGTGGCCCCGGGCGGCGACAACGATGGCGGCGGCAATACGCCTCCGGTCGCGAATTTCACCTCGACGATCAGCGGCCTGACCGTGAGCTTCACCGACACGTCGACCGACAGCAACGGCACCATCGCCAGCCGCAGCTGGAATTTCGGCGACGGCACCACGTCCACCGCGGCCAACCCGAGCAAGACCTACACCGCGGCGGGCACGTACACGGTCGCGCTGACGGTCACCGACAACGACGGCGCCACCAACACCACCTCCCGGACGGTCACCGTCGGCAGCGGTGGTGCGCAGACCTACACCAACACCACCGACTACGCGATCGCCGACAACGCGACCGTCAACAGTCCGGTCACGGTGTCCGGTCGCACCGGCAACGGTTCGGCGACGACCCCGGTCGCGGTGAACATCGTGCATACCTACAAGGGCGACCTGAAGGTGGATCTGATCGCGCCCGACGGCAGCGTGTATGTGCTGCACAACCGCGCCGGCGGCAGCGCCGACAACATCGTCCAGACGTTCACGGTCAATCTGTCGGGCGAAGCGTTGAACGGCACGTGGAACCTGCGCGTGAACGACAACGCCAATGCCGACACCGGCTACATCAACAGCTGGAGCGTCACGTTCTGAATCGGCATGGATTGAAGCAGCAAGCGCCGATCCATCGACGCACTGCATAGCGATATCGAAGAAGCCCCGGTGAGAACCGGGGCTTTTTTTTCGTCCACTTGTTCCGTATTGCACCGGCGGGTACCGTGAACCGGCATTTTTCCGCACACCTCCGGACCCGCCGATGACCCACGACATCCGCCTGGACCCGCTTTGCGAAAGCGATTTCGCCACTGTCGCGGAACTCGCCGACACCATCTGGCGTGCGCACTATTCCTCGATGATCAGCATGGCGCAGATCGACTACATGCTCGATGGCCGCTATGTGCCGGTGCGGATGCGCCAGTACCTGGATTCCGACCAGCGCTGGATGTGGGTGCTGCGCGTCGACGGCGAGCCGGTCGGGTACTGCAGCTGTTCGCTTGGCGACGACGACGCGGTGAAACTCGAACAGCTGTATCTGCTGTCGACGCACAAGGGCAAAGGCCTAGGCGGCGCCATGCTGCGGCATGTGGAAACGCAGGCCCGCGCGCTGGGGCGTCCGCGGCTGTACCTCACGGTCAACAGGGGCAATGCCGATGCGATCGCGATCTATCGCAAAGCCGGCTTCGCGGTGCGCGAGGAAGCGGTGTTCGACATCGGCAACGGCTACGTGATGGATGATTATGTGATGGAGAAACTGCTCTGAACGTCTATCCGGATACTCAGCGCTTGCTGGCAGCCGAAGACGATTTTGATCTTCCCGTAGAGCGGCCTTCAGGCCGCTGATCGCCCGCGACAATGCTTCAGCGGCCTGAAGG
>JAYUUH010000200.1:0-4914 GCA_043754745.1 Lysobacter sp. | reverse complement strand
GCGCGCAACACGTCGTGGTCGTGAATTACGGCGGCCAGGCATCCGATGTGTGGTGGACCAAGAACGCCTCCGCGCTCGCGCGTTTCGGCAATTTGACCGTGATCGATCTCGATCCGAAGGCGATCGAAGGTATCGTCGGCCATCTGCAGCGCGGCATGCGCCTGACCGCGATGATCCAGGACACCGAACTGCAATTGATGAGCGACAGTCTCAACATCGCGCTGACGCCGCGGGTACGCAAGGCCGCTGTGGCCTGAACGACGCATGCGGCCTGTGCCGCATGCGTGCGTGATTGCTCCGCGCCGGAGCGCTACCGATCTCGCTCAGCGCAGATCGATTTCGGCCACCTTGTCGCGATACTCCTTCTTCGGATCCACGCCCAGCAGCAGCTTCACGCCCGCCAACAGGCTGGACTCGTTGAGCCAGATTTCCAGATGCTGCGCCTCGAAACGCAGCAGCGCGAGCTTCGGGTCGTCCTTGCCGCCCTCGTACCAGGCGGCCACGAACGGATTCCACAGGCGATCGATCGCCGCCCGGTCGTTCTGCAGCCAAAGCGACCCTTCCACGCAGGCGAACAGATCGTGGTCCTTCGCGGCGAAGGAGATCATCGCGCGATGCCCTTCGGAAAGCTTTTGAACCAATAGGCTTTCGCGCGAACCGAAGAACCAGATCGGCCCGCGCGGTTCCTCGATCTGTGCGGTCATCGGTCGCGTATGGCCGTTTTCCACGCCGACCAGGCCGAGCATGGCGGTGCGGTCGGACTTGAGGGCTTTCCAGAATTTTTCTTCGAGCTGTTCGGGTGTTTTCATGGCGGTTCCTTGGGGCAGTTTCTGGTGGGGGAAGGGCGTCACGCGGCGATGTGGCTGCCGCCGTTGACATGGATGAGCTGGCCGGTGATATAGCTCGCGTCCTCGCAGGCCAGGAACACGTAGGCGGGCGCGACTTCCGACGGCTGGCCGGGTCGCTGCATGAGCGAGTCGGAACCGAACTTCGCGACATCGTCCGCATCGAAGCTGGCGGGAATCAGCGGCGTCCAGATCGGCCCCGGCGAAACGCCGTTGACGCGAATGCCGCGTCCGGCGAGTGCCTTGGCGAGGGAAAACGTCAATGCCTGCACCGCGCCCTTGGTCGCGGCGTAGGCGAGCAGGGTCTCGTGCCCGCGCGCCGCGACCACGGACACGGTATTGATGATGGTGCCCGTGGCCTCGGTGAGGTGAGGCAGCGCACAGTCGATGAGGTGGAAATACGATAACACGTTGGTTTCGAAGGTGTGGCGGATGTTGGCCGCGGTCATCTTCTCCGGCGGATCCAGCACGTGTTGCTCGGCATGGTTGTTGACCAGGATGTCGAGTCTGCCGAACTCGGCGATGGCGGCGCCGACGGTGGTTGCGCACTGCCGTTCCGCGCGCAGATCGCCGCGGATCGCGATGCAGCGCCGCCCTTCGGCTTCGACCAGGGCGCGCGTTTCATTGGCGTCCTCGTCCTCATCGAGATACGCGAACGCGATATCGGCGCCTTCGCGTGCGAAATGGATCGCTACCGCACGACCGATGCCGCTGTCGCCGCCGGTGATCAGCGCGACCTTGCCCGCCAGACGTCGCGATCCGACATAGCCGTCGCGAATGCTGATCGGTGCCGGCACCATTTCATTCTGAAGCCCGGGGTGCCGATCCTGTTCCTGTGGCGGGTTGATGCGTTTCTTGTACATGCGATTTTCCTGGAGTCCGTTTGCCGCTGAGCATTCGCGGTCATTGTCTATGGGGTCGAGACGGATGACATTCGCGTCCGCGCAGCACGAGGCGATGCACTTCGATGGCTTGCCCCCAGAACGGGAGCGCATGTCGCTCCCGTTCGAGACGGAATGATTTAGATCGTTCCGGACGCCCGGGCGCTGGAACTCGAAATCGCGGAAAAGATCAGTGCCCGTTCTTGTTCGAATCGCCTGGGATGGCGTCTTCGACGCGATTCCATGCGGCGCGAACGGCATATTTGGCCTTTTCCCAGCCGATCCTGGCGGCGCCTTTCGATGCTTCCCACTCGCTGCGCAGATCGGGTTCAGCCTGTTCGAACTTCTGATCCGCATAGCGGCCGCGGCCCTCGGCGCCGACCTGATACGCGGATTCGAAATCCGAGAATTGCTGGCCTGATTCGTAATACGGTTCGCTGGCGAACTGGTTCTGCCAGTAACCGTGTTCCCGGGCGAAGTCGGCAGTCTGTTGATGGCGGTTGTCCTGCGCGCCGCTGGATGCATTCGAGTTGTCCGCAGTATTCCGGCCTGTGGTGTTCTGGGGGTTCTGCTGAGTCATGTCGATCTCCTGTTCTCGCGCATCTGTTTTCGCGTATCGATGTTGCGTGAGTGATTTTTGTTGCGTTCTGTTCTTGCGTCGTACCGAATGTTTCCCGGCGTGGACGACCTTACGCCGCTTCCGATAAGGAACGCTTACGAAAACGAAAAGACTTCATTACGCGTGCGACCGTCTTTGGAAAGGGTTCAGTTGAACGTTCATCGCGTGCCGCAGTGCGCCGCATCCTGCACGACGCGCATGTGTTGATGCACGATGGACCGCGGGTCGGATGCTTCGATGCGCTCGCCGGCGTTATCATTCTTCGCGCGTATGCAGGAACATTCCGAGCGCGTGCGACGGGAGGCCATCATGGCGACGGGTTGGGCCGGCGACGGCGCGGTACAGGATCAGATCGATGCCACCGTGAAGGACGGCATCCAGCGGGTGCGCAGCCGGTTGGCGCAGGGGCCGGGCCTGGAGCACTGCGAAGATTGCGACGCGGTCATTCCCCAAGCGCGGCGCGAGGCCGTGCCGGGCGTCCGCTTGTGCGTGAACTGCCAGGATGCACATGACAAGGACGAAGCCGCACATAGCGGCTACAACCGTCGCGGCAGCAAGGACAGTCAACTGCGCTGAAGCCCGTTCGCATCGTTTCCGGGCGATCGATTCAGACGGTCGATAACGGTTGCCGCTCGTCGGACCGGGTCGTGATTGTAATCACGCGATGTCCAAAACAGGCGTTCCAGGCTGGCCGTCGGCGGCCCGACTCTGCGTTGAAAAGGTTGGCGGTCGTCGACTCGCCAGGCGGTTCAACGGAAGGAGCGCCCGACAGGACAGTATTCTCCGGCCGCGACGCGGTGGTCGGCGCCGGATGGCGCCGTCGCGACCGTCGCGCAGTGAAGGTTGCTCCGTAGACCGCCTCCATGGATATTCGATCAAAGGAAGTGACCCATGAACGCATACCGAAAAACGGCACTGACGCTGGCCTGTCTGTCGCTGATCCCCTCCGCCGCGATGGCGTCGAACTGGGAAATGACCTCCGGCCTGCCGACCCATCGCGAAGTGCACCGCGGCACCAAGGAAGTCCGGACGTGCCTGAGTCCGGGCGGTTCGCTCAGCGTAGGCACCGCCGCGCCCACCGGCCCCAACACCAACATGCTGGCGGAGCGGCTGAACGTATCGGCGGGCCTGGTCTTCCGCTTCCAGTACGACAGCGCCGGCCAGCCCGAGCAGGCGGCGCAGGTGGTCGAGTTCCGCGACGGCACCGGTTTCGCCGTGGTCGGCAGCATCGATCCCACCAGCACCATCGCGCCGACCTCGCGATTCGTGATCACCAAGATCGGTTGCAACGGTGCGCCGATCTGGCGCTTCGCCTACGGTGACACCACCGACTACAACACCGGTTGGGACATCCTGCAGACCGCTTCGGGCGACAGTGCGTTCTCGACCCAGGCCGGCGATCTGGTCGCCCTGGGCAAGTATTACCGGCCTCCGACCGCAGTGGCTGCGGCGGTCTACCGGACGCGGATCGTGCGTACGCGTTCGACCGGCACCATCCTCTGGGCGCGCGACTACCAGGCGTCGATCGTGGGCGATTTCGAACTGCACGCCATCACCGAACTCGTGCCGGTGGCGCCCAACCTCACCGGCGACCTCGTCGCCGTGGGCCGCATCGGCGGCCAGACCGCGGTGATGCAGGTCAACGGCAACACCGGCGCGGTGGTCTGCACTTCGCGCACCAATGGCCTGGGCGTGGCGCAGTATCACGACGTGGTGGCGGTCAAGACGACGGCCGGTACGCCGGAGTTCCTCGCCGTCGGCGAAACCAGTCCCGCCGGCGCCGCGCCGCAGGTGTATCTGTCGCGCTTCGTGCCGAACTGCCTGCTGCGCGTGCATACCCATTGGGGCGCCACGGCAGACCGCGAGATCGGTTACGGCACCGATCTGACGCTGGCGACCACTTACGCCGGTGCGCCTGCGGGCGTGATGATGGTGGGTGGCGAAGTCAACGGGCCCTACGGCGGCGTGGCACTGAGCCAGGACGCCTTCATGCATCTGGCGCATCCGCAGTCGCTGATGCCGTACGTGCTTTCCACCGGCCTACCGGTGATCGGAAAACGCTATGGCACCCACGGCGCGCTGGCGGAGAAAGCGTTCACCATCACCGCCGCCAACAACGGCGCGTACTTCGGCGGGTCCACGTCCACCGACTGGTTGGCGAACGGCGATCCGCTGCACGCACTCACCGTTCGTCCGGATTCCAGCGGTTTCAAGACCATGTGCGCCGTGGACTGGGCGCCGCCGGCCACCAATCTGCCGCTGGCCAGCGGCACCTTCGTCGTGACCGTCACGTCGAAGACCATGAGCCAGTTGCCGCTGCCGACGCTGATTCCGGTGAGCGCGCAGAGTCCGTGCTGCACGATCGTTCCCTGAGCTATGCCGTGATCTGTGCCGCCGTGACCTGTGTCGTGATCGTGCCGTAGGTCTTGCATCAGTGCGCTTGGTTGTCGCACTCACCCGTGTCCGGTGCGGTTTTCCGCCCCGGACACGCTGCCATGCATCTGCTGGCAGCATCCCGCTTACGGCTGGTACGTCACCGTCAGCGTCCCCGTCGCACCCTTGTCGATCC
>JAYUUH010000199.1:0-15028 GCA_043754745.1 Lysobacter sp. | reverse complement strand
CGATGCTGGCGTGGTGGGCGGGGTCGCCGTATTAGCCGTAGTCGACACCGGTGCGGCGGGCGGCGTCGCTGCCGGAGCGGGAGCGACAGCCGTCGCAGCGGTGGAGGGCGATGCCGAAGCGGCCGGGGCGGTGGTTGCGGGCGGAGTCGTGCCGGGTGCGGCAGCCGTTGCGTTATTGGCGCTCGCCGCAGCGGGTGCAGGTCTGTCGGCTTTCTGGTCAGCGACGCCGGGATTCGCCGCGGTGGCTGCAGGCTTATCCGCTTTCGGGTCTAAAGTGCCGGGGTTCGCTGTAGCGGTCGCAGGTTTCTCGGTTTTCGGCTCGGAGGCGCCGGGACTCGCCGCGGTGGCTGCAGGTCTATCGGTTTTCGGGTCTGCGGCGCTGGGGCTCGCGGCAGTGGTTGCGGGTTTCTCGGTTTTCGGCTCAGAAGCGCCGGGATTCGCCGCGGTGGCGGCAGGTTTGTCGGCTTTCGGGTCAGCGATGCCGGGATTCGCCGCGGTGGCTGCAGTTTTGTCGGCTTTCGGGTCAGCGATGCCAGGACTCGCCGCGGTGCCTGCGGGTTTCTCGATTTTCGCGTCAACGGCGCCAGGGCTCGCCGCGGCGACCGCAGGTTTGTCGGTTTTCAATTCGGTTGCAGAAGTCGCCTGCGTGCCGCCCGGGTTGGCCGCGGACCGTTCCGACTTGGGGCTAGGCTCTGCGCCGGTGGCTGCGGTCGCGACCTTGTCGATCTTGGATCCGCCGGGTGCGCCATCGACAACGGCGGCCCTGTCTGTTTTCGCGCCTGCGGTGACGGCTTCGTTGGCCGCTGTCGCGGCTTTTTCGATGCGGGTGCCTCCGCCGGTGCCGGCGTTGCCGCTGGCGTCGCCGTTCTTGTTGTCGACATTCGCGGTTTTGCCGGCTGTCGCAATGGCATCGTTTTGGGGTAAGGCGGACCTTTCGATTCGGGTACCGCCACCCGTGCCGGCGTTGCCGCCGCCATCGCCGGCGCTGTTGTCGCTACCCGCGACCTTGACCAAGACGGCAGTGGCCTCGTTAACGGGAACGCCGGTTTTCTCGAAGCGAACGCCGCCGCCAGTGCCGGCGTTGCCGCTCGCGCTGGCATCGCTGTTCTTGTTGTCGACACCGACGATTTTCGCGATTGCCGCAGCGGCTTCGTTCGGCGGCGCGGCGCTTTTTTCGATGCGTGCGCCGCCGCTGGCGCTGGCTGTGCCGACATCGCTGCTCTTGCCCTGGATCTCTGCGACCTTCACGACGGTTGCGATGGCGTCCGTCGGCGGCGTCGCGACTTTTCCGATGCGACTGCCTCCCCCGGTGCTGTCGGAATCGCCGTCGGCGTTGATGTCGGCGCGTGCGGCGATGCGTGCGCCGCCGGAGGCGCCGCTGGAATCAGTATCGATGTCGCCGTCGTTCGCCCGCGACACGATGTCGGCGGCGCGCAAGGCCGGCGCTGTGTGGCTGCTATCATCGGAATGCGCGCGCTGCGGGGCATGTTTACGCGATGTCGCACCGAAGCGGTCGGCATCGTCTTCGTCGATGCCATCGCCGGCTCTTCTGCGCGACGACACGAGTTGCCGCTGCATCGCGATCGGCAGCTTCCGCTCATGCGGCATCAGCAGGGAAGCGGGGGTGTCGTCGAAGTCGCCAAGGTCGTCGAGATCGATCGACCCGTCGATCGAGGAATCGGCATCGGGCGTGTCGTCGGAATCGCCGAGGAAATCGAGCCCCAGGGAAGCGCGCATGTTCCTGGCTTCCTGGTCGAGTTCTTCCTGATGCTTTCTGGCGTCTTCGGTCGAGAACGGAACCCCGTTCTTTGGAATATCGCTGCGCATGGCGAGAATCCTGATCTGTAGTGGACGTTCGGCATTCGTCAGTTTCGCGCGGCAGGCCGAGAATTGTTAAGAATTCGCTAAAAGCCGAGCAACCGCATTAATCCTAGCATGCGTGCGCGAAGTCCAAGCAACGTATGAATGCCGGCGTTTCTTGATGGCTCCGAGCGCCTACAATGTCGCCCCAACTTGCGGGCACGCTTCGTGCCAGGAACGAGCCGAACGTGGCCCTCGAAATCGAACGGAAATTCCTCGTCGTCGACGATGCCTGGCGCGCGCAGGCCAAGCAGGTGATCCCGATGGCGCAAGGGTATCTGAACGATCAGGCCTCCATGGATTCTGGTACGCAGCGGGTATCGGTGCGGGTGCGGCTGGAAGGCGAGGAGGCCCGGCTGAACATGAAATCCCGCGAGCTCGGCCACACCCGCCAGGAATTCGACTACCTCATCCCGGTCGCCGATGCGCGCGCGCTGCTGGCGCTTGCGGTCGGCGGATTGATCGACAAACGCCGGCATCTGGTCGAGCATGCGGGCCATCTGTGGGAAGTCGACGAATTCCTCGGCGATAATGCCGGGCTGGTCGTCGCCGAGATCGAACTCGATTCCGGCGACGAATGGTTTGAGCGCCCATCGTGGCTCGGCATGGAAGTCACCGAAGCCAGCCGTTACTACAATCTCGCGCTGGCATCGCGCCCGTATTCGCAATGGAGCGGAACGGAAAAAGCCGGCATCGACCTGGAGTCCGCGACATGCTCGTAATCGGCGTTGCCGGTACCGAATTGACCGCGCAGGAGCGCGACTGGCTTCAGCACGATGCCTGCGCCGGCGTGATCCTCTTCAAGCGCAATTTCGCCTCGAAAGCGCAGGTTGCGGAGTTGTCCGCCGCGATCCGCGAAGCGGCGTCGCGCCCGCAACTGCTGTGCGTCGACCAGGAAGGCGGCCGCGTGCAGCGTTTCCAGGAAGGCTACAGCGCACTGCCGCCGCTCGAGGGTTTCGGACAAATCCACGCCGTCGATCCGGTGCGCGCGCTGGCGCTCGCCGAAGAACACGCATGGTTGATGGCCAGCGAAATCCGCGCCACCGGCGTCGACCTGAGTTTCGCGCCGGTGGTCGATCTGGGACGCGGCAATCTGGCCATCGGCAATCGCGCGTTCGCGACCGAGCCCGATGTCGTGGCCGAGTTCACCCGCGCCTACGTGCGCGGCATGCACAGCGCCGGCATGGCGGCCACGATCAAGCATTTCCCGGGTCACGGCACGGTGCGCGAAGACACCCACTTCGATGTGGCGGTGGATCGGCGATCGCTGGACGCGATGCGCGCCACCGATCTGGTGCCGTTCTTCGCCGGTATCGAGGCCCGGGCGGAAGCGGTGATGCTGGCGCACGTGACCTATCCCGAGATCGCGCCGGAACCCGCGGGCTATTCCCCTTACTGGATCAAGACCATGCTGCGCGAGGAGATGGGGTTCCGAGGCGTGGTGTTTTCCGATGATATCGGCATGGCCGCAGCGTTCTCCGCCGGCGGCATCAAGCAGCGCATCGATGCGCATCTCGATGCCGGTTGCGATGTCGTGCTGGTCTGCCACCAGCAACTGGTCGAGGAATCGCTGGCTGCGGTGCAGGGGCGCACGCTCGACACCACGGTGTGCGCCAGCCTGATGGGCCGCGGAGCGATGAGCTGGGACAGCCTGCTTGCCGAAGCGCGTTACGGCGAGGCGCAGGCGCGTCTGGCCGGCGAACTTGGCGCGTTCGCATGACGCCCGTGCCGACCCTCGCCGACGTGCTGCCGGCCGCGGACGTGATCCACGACCGCGCGTCGCTCGATGCCGCGATCCAGCGGATCGCCGGCGACATTCACGAGACCTACGCCGCGGATCCGACCCCGCCGCTGTTCATCACGATCATGCATGGCGGCATGCCGTTCGCCGCGCAGCTGGCGTTCGCGTTGGGCGAACGCGGGCTGGACTTCGAATTCGATTATCTGCATGCCACCCGCTATCGCGGCAATACGTCCGGTTCGGGACTGGCGTGGCTGCACCGCCCGGCCACGCCGATGCGCGGGCGCCGGGTGTTGCTCGCCGACGACATCCTCGACGAAGGTCATACGCTGCTGGCGGTGAAACGCTGGTGCGAGGATCAGGGCGCCGCCGACGTGCGCGTCGCGGTGCTGGCGGTGAAGTCCCACGACCGCCGCGTCGAAGGCATCGATGCCGAATACATCGGCGTCGAAGTGCCGGACCGCTATGTCTTCGGCTACGGCATGGATTATCGCGAGCAGGGGCGCAACCTGCCTGCCATCTACGCGCTGAAGGATTGAACCGATGACCTTCCTCTCCGCTCCCGCGCTCGCCATCATCGGCGGCACCGGTCTGTATAACCTCGCAGCGCTGGAGGACGTGGAAACGCATCAGCCGGTGACGCGTTACGGCGCGCCATCCGGCCCGATCCGCGTCGGCATGCTGGGCGGCAGGCGCGTCGCGTTTCTCGCCCGTCATGGCGAAGGCCATTCGGTGCCGCCGCACAGGATCAATTACCGGGCCAATCTGGCGGCGTTGAAAGCGGTCGGCGCGCAGCGGGTGCTCGCATTGAATACCGTCGGCGGCATCACCGAACGCTTCGGTCCGCGCGCGCTCGGCTGCCCCGATCAGTTGATCGATTACACATGGGGTCGCATTTCCACCCTGTGCGAAGAGCCGGGTAGCGAGGTGCTGCACGTCGATTTCGGCGACCCTTACACCCCAGCATTGCGCGCAGAAGTATTGGCCGCCGCGGCAGGCGCGGGCGTGGCCATCGTCGATGGTGGTTGCTACGGCGCGACCCAGGGTCCGAGGCTGGAAACCAAGGCCGAAATCGTGCGGATGCGGCGCGACGGCTGCGATCTGGTGGGCATGACCGGCATGCCCGAAGCGGGGCTGGCGCGCGAACTCGGTCTGGACTATGCCTGCCTCGCCATCGTCGCCAATTGGGCCGCCGGCGCCGGCCCCGATCCGGACGAACAGATCACCCTGCAAGAAGTGCTAGCCAACGTCGAAGCGGCGAGCGCCGGCCTCGGGGCGCTGTTGCACGCATTGCTCGCGCGCAGTTGAGAAAATCGTCGTTGGCGCCACGCTGCAGCGCGTCTCGGATCGCGGTTCGTGCTCTTGCGTAAGCATTGCGCTCAGGCATACTCGCGAGTGTGCGAACGTCGGGAATGACGACGCACGCCACCGCATCCAAATCGAGGTCAAAAGGAATATGCCGAACGGAACAGTGAAGTGGTTCAACGATGCCAAGGGATTTGGCTTTATTGCCCCCGAGGATGGTACGGACGACGTGTTCGTCCACTTTTCGGCAATTAACTCCAAAGGCTTTCGCAGCCTGCAGGAAGGTCAGCGTGTGAGCTACGAAGTGACGACGGGCCCGAAAGGCGCCCAGGCCGCCAGCGTGAGGCCGGTAGAGGCTGCCTGACGTCGTCGGCGCTGTGTCGCATCTTTCGTGATCAGGCCCCGCTTCGGCGGGGCCTTTTTCTTGCTTTTCTATGGATGATCGGGTCCTTGCCGGAATGAATACAGCCATGCGCATCGCCATCGTCGGATACGGAACCGCCGGACAGGCCTTGGCCGTGGCCTTGAGCCGTGATGGTCATCGTGTCGAAGTCTTCGAGCGTGTGCCCGATCCGGGTCCGGTCGGCGCCGGATTCCTGCTGCAGCCCACCGGCCTGAGCGCACTCTGGGAACTGGGTCTGCTCGACGCGGTCCTGCGGCACGGCGCGATGGTGACGCGCCTGTTCGGCGAAACAGTGGCCGCGCGCCCGGTGATGGACATGCGTTACCGCGAACTGCATCCAGCGCTGTTCGGGCTGGGCATGCAGCGGGGCGCGATCTTCCGGTTGCTCGACGCCGCATGGACGCAGGAACGGCGATTGCACTGCGGACGCGAGATCGCGCGCGTGGATCACGAACGCGGCGTGCTGCGCGACACGGGCGGCGACGAGCACGGCCCCTACGATCTGATCGCGGTCGCCGATGGTGCCGCGTCGAAGCTGCGCGCCGAGATCGGCGAGATCGCATTCGATCGACCGTATCCCTGGGGCGCGCAGTGGTGTCTGGTGGCGGCGGGCGATTGGCCGTGGCGCGACGAACTGCGTCAGCGTTACCGCCGTGCGCGGCGGATGGCGGGCATGTTGCCGGTGGGCACGCGGCCGGACGACCCGGTGCCGCGGCTGAGTTTCTTCTGGAGCCTGCCGGTGGCAGCCCTCGCCGACGCGGGTCGGGATGCCGCGCGTTGGCGCGAGGAATTGACCGAGGTCTGGCCGGAGGCGCTGGACTATCTGCGCGATACCGCGGTGCCCGACGGACTGGCGCAGGCGCGCTATCGCGATACGGTGCTGCGTCGCTGGCATCGCGGTCGCGCGGTGCTGGTCGGCGATTCGGCGCATGCGATGAGCCCGCAGCTCGGGCAGGGCGCGAACATGGCGCTGGTCGATGCGTTGGCGTTGCGCGACGCCTTGCGCAATACCGACGGCGTCCCGGCTGCGCTGGATGCGTATGAGCGCGGCCGTCGCGTGCACCTGCGCGCCTATCATTTCTGGAGCCGTTGGCAGACGCCGCTGTTCCAGTCGGAACACGACCGCATCGCGCTGCTGCGCGATGCGATGTTCCATTCCCTGTCGCGCCTCCCCGGCGGGCGCGGGCAGTCGCTGCGCATCCTCACCGGGACCCGTCGCGGCTGGCTTGGCACATGGCCGCTGCAGAAGGCATTCCTGGAAACGCTTGCGGCGCGCTGACCCTTCGAAGCCGGCTGTCTGCGGCCGTTGCGATAGAGTCGACGTTCCACTGCCATCCGTGCGGAGCGCGCGATGTCCGGCCACGATACTGGTCGCTGCCGGCCGCCGGCGCGCATGTCGCGCGCGCAGCGTTGAGTTTCCTGCAAAATCACCAGGTCGAACCCGGCAGCAGTTGCCCGTTGACCATGACCCACGCTGCGGTGCCGGCGCCGCGCCGCGGCCGTCGCTGCGCGAACGGGCGGACAAGGCCGCTGCGACGCGCGCCGACAGCCTGCTGGCCGATGCGTTCTGCCGCAGCCGGCTCGGCGGCGGCCGCGGTATGGTGTTCGGCACGCTGGCGGCGGATGCCGGGATCGATGTCGCGCTCGCCCGTGCCTGGAACGACTGAGACGGCATCCGACGCACTGAGGACAAGCCCCGGGTCCGGATGATCCAGCGATCGGGCGGGCTTTGCGCCCGGCAATGAGCGCCTTTCTGGCGGCGAATGGTGCGCTGCGGTAGGCTTGGGGGTTCTGTCCGAACCGATGATCCCGCCGTGTCCGCCGAGCCCGCCCAGACTGAGCCCACTCAGTATTCTCCCCGATCCGTGGAAGCCGCCGCCCAGACCTTCTGGGGCGAGTCCCGCGCCTTCCAGGTCGACGAGCGTTCGGACAAGCCCAAGTACTTCTGCCTGTCGATGCTGCCGTATCCGTCCGGCGCGCTGCACATGGGCCACGTGCGCAACTACACCATCGGCGACGTGATCAGCCGCTTCCGGCGGATGACCGGCCACAACGTGCTGCAGCCGATGGGCTGGGACGCCTTCGGCCTGCCGGCCGAGAACGCCGCGATCAAGAACAAGACCGCGCCGGCGAAATGGACCTACGCCAACATCGAGCACATGCGCAGCCAGCTGCAGGCGCTGGGCTACGCCATCGACTGGTCGCGCGAGTTCGCCACGTGCCGCCCGGACTATTACGTCCACGAGCAGCGCATGTTCACCCGTTTGATGAAGAAAGGCCTGGTGTATCGCAAAAATTCGGTGGTCAACTGGGACCCGGTGGATCAGACCGTATTGGCCAACGAGCAAGTGATCGACGGCCGCGGCTGGCGCTCGGGCGCGATGGTCGAGAAGCGCGAGATCCCGCAATGGTTTCTGAAAATCACCGCGTACGCGCAGGAGCTGCTGGACGGCCTGGACACGTTGCCGGGCTGGCCGGAGTCGGTCAAGACCATGCAGCGCAACTGGATCGGCCGCAGCGAAGGCTTGGAGATCCAGTTCCGTGTCGATGGCGAAGACGAACCGCTCACCGTCTACACCACGCGTCCCGACACTTTGATGGGCGTGACCTTCATCAGCATCGCGGGCGAGCACCCGCTGGCGCTGAAGGCCGCCGGATCGAACCCCGAACTGGCGGCGTTCCTGGCCGAACTGCGCCAGGGCGGCGTGTCGGAGGCCGAGCTGGAAACCCAGGAAAAGCGCGGCATGGCCACCGGGCAGTGGGCGATCCATCCGGTCACCGGCGAAGACATGCCGATCTACGTCGCCAATTTCGTGCTGATGGGCTACGGCACCGGCGCGGTGATGGCGGTGCCGGCGCACGACCAGCGCGACTGGGAGTTCGCCAAGGCCTACGGCTTGCCGGTGCGGCCGGTGATCGTGCCGCCGTCGGTGCGCGATGCGCTGTCGGAAATCGCCTCGCACGTCGCCGGCCACGACGATCCGATGGCCGTCGCGCTGGGCGCGCACGCGCCCGTCGATGTGATCGAGATCGACGCGGCGGTGTCGGTCGTGCGCGATTATTTCGAAGGCATCGAACAGCGCGCGGCGCAGACCGAGCGCGGCCTGCTGATCAATTCCGGCGAATACGACGGCATGGATTTCGAGGCCGCGCTCGATGCGCTGTCCGCGCGTTTCGAGGCTGCCGGCACGGGCAGCCGTAAGGTGAATTTCCGCATCCGCGACTGGGGCGTGAGCCGCCAGCGCTACTGGGGCTGCCCGATCCCAGTGATCTATTGTCCGACCTGCGACGCGGTGCCGGTGCCGGAAGACCAGTTGCCGGTGGTGCTGCCCGAGAACGTGGAAGATGCCTTTGCCGCCGGCGTGGTGCTATCGCCGATCAAGGCCGATCCGGAGTGGCGCAAAACCACCTGCCCGAACTGCGGCGGCGCGGCCGAGCGCGAGACCGACACCTTCGACACCTTCATGGAATCGAGCTGGTATTACGCGCGCTACACATCGCCAGACGCCAGCGACATGGTCGATGAACGCGCGAAATACTGGACGCCGGTCGATCAGTACATCGGTGGCATCGAGCACGCGATCCTGCATCTGCTGTACTTCCGCTTCTATCACAAGCTGCTGCGCGACGAAGGCCTGGTGAACAGCGACGAGCCGGCGATCAATCTGCTGTGTCAGGGCATGGTGATCGCGGAAACGTACTATCGCGAGAATGCTAACGGTTCGAAGGAATGGTTCAATCCGGCCGATGTCGATGTGGTCCGCGACGAGAAGGGCCGCATCGTGGGCGCGAGTTTGCGCAGCGACGGCCAGCCGGTGCAGATCGGCGCGGTCGAGAAAATGGCGAAGTCGAAGAACAACGGCGTCGATCCGCAGGCGATGGTCGACAGATTCGGCGCCGACACCGTGCGCCTGTTCTCGATGTTCGCCGCGCCGCCGGAACAGTCGCTGGAGTGGAACGAGGCCGGCGTCGAAGGCATGTCGCGCTTCTTGCGCCGGTTCTGGCGCGAAGTGACCACGCATGCGGCGCAGCCGGATCATCCTGAAGTCGGCGAGTTGTTGACGAGCGGGTCGCAGCTCGATGCCGCGCAGAAGACATTGCGCCGGCAACTGCATGAGGCGATCCAGAAGGTCGGCGACGACTACGGTCGCCGCTACAGCTTCAACACTGCGATCGCGGCGCTGATGGAACTGCTCAACCATGTCTCGAAGTTCGACGACATGAGCGAACAGGGCCGGGCGGTGCGTCACGAAACGCTGCAGACCATGGTCTTGCTGCTCAATCCGGTGACGCCGCACATCAGCCATCACCTGTGGCAGGTGCTGGGCAATGCCGAGGCGCTGCTCGAAGACGTTCCGTTCCCCCAGGCCGATCCCGCCGCGCTCGCCCGCGATGCGGTGACGCTGGCGGTGCAGGTCAACGGCAAGCTGCGCGGTACGATCGAAGTCGGCGTGCAGACGCCGCGCGAGGCCATCGAAGCCGCCGCGCTCGCCGAACCCAACGTCGCCAGGTTCATGGACGGCATGTCCGTGAAGAAGGTGATCGTGGTGCCCGGCAAGATCGTGAACATCGTCTCCGGCTGAGCCCGGCGCTGCTTGCCCCCCGTCGCCACCTCCGCCAGACTGCGCCCATGAATATTGACCGTACAAAAGCCGCCCGCTCGAAAGTTGTCCGCCTCGTTCTCGGCCTGTCGCTGCTGTCGGCCCTCGGCGGTTGCGGCTTCCACCCGCGCAGCGCCCTGGTACTGCCGTCCGACCTCGGCCCGGTCGCGGTGACTGCGCGCGATCCCTACAGCGCGCTCTCCGTTTCGCTGGCGCGTTCGCTGGAACGCGCGGGCGCGACGCCGGCGGCGGCCGATGCGGTCGACACGTCGACCAAACTCGAAATCCTGTCCGAGAAATGGGCCGACCTGCCGATCTCGGTCGATGGTCTCGGTCGCGCCCAGGAATACAGCCTGCGCTATGCGGTGGTGTTCCGCCTGCGCCAGCCGGGCGCGACCTCTGAAGACGACCGCATCATCGTGCCGCAGCAGGCGGTGGAGCTGTCGCGCGACTACATCGCGCCCGCCAACGACGCTATCGGCCGCAACAGCGAGCGCGAGCTGCTGGTGAACGAAATGCGCCGCGACATGAGCGCTGCGGTCCTCCGCCGCATCGACGCCGCCATGCGCGCGCCGGTGCCCGCGAAGGCGCCCTGACGCGCGGCAAGCGTTGCGCCTGCCCGCATGGAACTCACTCCGGAACGATTGACCGCGCAGCTCGCCTCCGAACCGCTGCGCCCGGCCTATCTGATCGCCGGCCCGGAAACGCTACGGGTGCTGGAGGCCGCGGACGCGGTGCGCGTCCAGGCCCGTGCGGAAGGCATCGGCGAGCGCGAGATCTTCGATGCCGACGGCCGCGACTTCGACTGGAACCAGCTGGCGCAGAGCGTGAACGCGCCGAGCCTGTTCGCCTCGCGCCGGCTGCTGGAAGTGCGCCTGCCGTCGGCCAAGCCGGGCAAGGACGGCAGCGCGTTCATCACCGAGTTCTGCGCCGATCCACCCAACGACGTGGTGTTGCTGATCACCGGCGATGACTGGAGTCGCCAGCATGGCGGCAAATGGAGCGAGACCATTGCCCGCGTGGGTCATCACGCCATCGCCTGGGCGCTCAAACCGCACGAAATGCCTGACTGGATCGAACGCCGATTGCGCGCGCGCGGCCTGCGCGCCGACCGCGACGCGGTGGAGCGGCTGGTCGAACGGGTCGAGGGCAATCTGCTCGCCGCGGCGCAGGAGATCGACAAACTCGCGCTGCTGTCCGACGGCGAATCGATCGATCTGGCGCGGATGGAATCCTATGTCGCCGATGCCGCGCGTTTCGATGTCTTCCGGCTGCTCGACGCCACCCTCAACGGCCAGCCCGCGCAGGCACTGCGGATGCTGCACGGGTTGCGCGCGGAAGGCGAGGCGGTGCCGGCGCTGATGGGCATGCTGGTAATGGAACTGCAGCGCGCGGCCGCGCTGGCGCGGGTGCAGGCCAAGGGGGGCAATCTGGCCGCCGAATTCAAGGCGCAGCGGGTGTGGGACGCCAAACAGGCGGTCTATCGCCGCGCGTTGCAGCGTCATGATGCCGGGCGCTGGGAGCGTTTCGTGGTCGAGGCCGGTCGCGTCGACCGCATCGCCAAGGGCCGGCCGCGGATCGGCGAAGAACCGGCCGACGCCTGGCTGGCGCTGGAGCGCCTGCTGCTGGCCATCGCCGAATCGCGCGGCGCCGCGCTGCTGACTCGACGGGCGGTGGTGTGATGGCGTCAGCTATTCCGTTGCGTGCGTTCTACGGCGGCACTTTCGATCCGGTCCACAACGGCCACATCGCGATCGCCTTGGCTGCGCGGGACGCGCTGGGTACGACGATCTGGATGATGCCGGCGGCCGACCCGCCACATCGCGCCGCGCCCGGCGCCGCTGCCGAAGATCGCGCCGCGATGCTCGACCTCGCCATCCAGGGCCACGCCGGGCTTCGGGTGGACCGGCGCGAATTGGAGCGAGCTTCGAAGATCGGCGACACCCCCAGCTACACCATCGACACCCTGCGCGAGCTGCGCGCGAAACACGGCGAGCAGGCGCCGCTGGCGTTCCTGATCGGGGCCGACAGCCTGTACGGCCTGGCCACGTGGAAGGAACCCGAGGCCCTGATCGCAGGCGCGCACTGGGTGGTGGCCGAGCGTCCGGGCAGCGCGCTGGACGAACATCTGCCCCCGGAAGCCGCCCGGCTGGTGGGCGGTCGCTGGACCTTGGACGCGGCGGCCCTGCGCGACTGCCCCGGCGGCAAGGTGCTGCGCCTGCGCCAGCCGCTGCACGAGGCGTCAGCGACCCAGATCCGGCGTCGGATCGCCGCCGGCGAGACTTGGCACCACCTGTTGCCGCTGGCGGTGTCGCGCTACGTCGTCGAGCACGGCCTGTACGGCGCCGGCCCGTTCGCCGGTGGCTCCCGGCCCGCGTCGGCGCCGGGCGTATAATCCCGGCATTCCAAGCGAGGATCGCTCTTGTCCAATACCAACAATGCGCACGTCATTAAGACCGTGCTGCCCACACCGGCCCCGTCGGCCGAAGCGCTGCTCCGCCAGGTCCATCTGGCGATGGAAGATCTCAAGGCCAAGGACGTGATCGAAATCGACGTCCGCGGCAAGACCAGCGTCTGCGATTACATGGTCATCGCCTCGGGCACCTCGACCCGTCACGTCAAATCGATCGCCGATGAAGCTGTGCGCAAGGTCAAGGACCTCGGCGTGATGCCGCTGGGCGTCGAAGGCGAGCGCGAAGCCGAATGGGTGCTGGTCGACCTCGGCGATGTGGTCGTCCACGTGATGTTGCCGCGGGTCCGCGAGTATTACGCGCTGGAGCGGCTGTGGACGGTGGGCGACGAGCCACCGGACGCCGGATACTGAGCGCCTGCGATGCAGCGCACCCAGATCACGACCGCATTCGATCTGCCCGGCCAGACGGTGCTGAAGAACCTCGGCGTGGTGCGCGGCCTGACGGTGCGTTCGCGCTCGGTGGTCGGTAATTTTCTCGCCGGCATCCAGGCGCTGTTCGGGGGCGATATCAGCCTGTATCGCGAACTGTGCGAGCAGGCGCGGCGCGATGCCTTCGACCAGATGTGCCGCGAAGCCGACCGGCTGGGTGCGAACGCGATCATCGGGGTGCGCTACGACGCCACCGAAGTCATGGCGGGCATCACCGAAGTGCTTTGCTACGGCACCGCGGTGCGCGTGAGCGAACCGGTGGTCTGAGCCCCGTTTCGTGAAAGCCCGTCTGATCGCCGTCGGCGAACGCGCGCCCGCCTGGGTGGCGCAGGGCTTCGCCGAATACCAGAAACGCCTGTCCTATTGGCTGCCGTTGGAACTGATCGAAATCGAACCCGGTCTGCGCGGCAAGGGCCGCGACGCGGCCCGCGCGACCGCCAACGAGGGCGCGCGGGTGATCGCCGCGCTGCCCAAGACATCCCAAAAGCCGGCGCATCTCATCGCGCTCGATGGCCGCGGCCGAATGCACAGCTCCGAAGAGCTCGCGCAGCGGCTCGAGCACTGGCGCGGCGGCGGCCGCGACCTCGCCTTCCTGATCGGCGGCCCGGAAGGACATGCCCCCGACGTGCTGGCCCGCGCCGACGAGCGCTGGTCGCTCGGCCCCCTAACCCTGCCACATATGCTGGTGCGGCTGGTGTTGGCCGAGCAGATCTACCGCGCCGCGGCGCTGCTGGCGAACCATCCCTATCACCGGGCTTGACTCGTCGCCTCGGGCTTGGGCGGTGGGGGGCGCTGCGCAGAATGTGATTTCTGTCATGACTTTTTCAGTGCCTTGACCTGCGTGGCGCATGCATAGATCACAGCGATGGCTTGAATCCGGACATGAAAAGCATGCAAAACAATCACTAAGCAGATAATGACGACATCGGTCACAGTTTATCCGCGTGGGCCGCGGATAACTTGCGTTGCCCTCGTCGTCGCGCGTGCTGCGTCGTCCAGGCGCTGCTGGCCGCTGCCGACGGTCCGTAGTCATTCCCCCCCTCTGCATCGTCGTCGGACCGTTCTCCAGGCGTTCTGCGCTCCAGGTGATCCGCATGCAAAAGTTGCAATCGTTGGCGTGCGCGTGGCGCCGTGCTTCCCTGCTCCCCTGCGGTATTTCCCACGGCGGCATCCATGTCCTTATCCGATCTGTCCCGATCCGACAGGCTCCGGCAAGAATCGCTGAGATCGTCGCGCTGGTATTTGCCCTCAACGCCTGCGACACCGGCAATGCTCAGGTCCGCATCGCCGACACCACCGCCAAGCGGCCTTCGCAGGCCGAACCTCGCAATGCGACTTCCGTGCGCGTCCGCCCCGCGCCTGTCGTGGCGCGACCCGCACCACAGTCCGCACCTCCCACGGCCAATGCGGTCGGCGGCACCGTCAGCCCGCGATTATTCAAACCACTGATGGCCGCTGCCGAAACCTTCGGCGTGGTCGAAGTTCGCCTGCATCCTGTGGAAGGCGTGCCCGCGGGCGTGTCGCAGCTGGTGACTTTTGGGGTACCGCTGTCGCGTGGTTCCATCACCCAGGCGGGGCTGTCGAAGTTGCGCGTGCTCGATGCGAAAGGAGTCGAGATCCCGGCGTTCGTCGAACAGCTCACCCCATGGCGTCACGCGACCAATACCGCGCTCGACAATACCTCCGTGCGCGTCGCCCGCGTGCAGATCCGCTACACCTTCGCCGCCGGCCATCCGAATTCGGAAGCCATCCGCGTCGAATGGGGCTACCGCGACCGCGCGCAGTCGGTCGCCACGCTGGAGAACCCGCGCAACGGCTGGCAGCCGGTGACCTCGGGTACTTTCGTCGCCGGCGACGGCGTATCGGAACCGAAAGTCTATGCGGTGCTGCCATCGTCGACGCTGAGCAAAGGCCTGCTCAAGCTCGGCCCGATGCGGCCGTTCGCGCCGCAGATACTCGCCACCCGCGACGACCCGGCGACGATGGACGCCACCGAGCATTACCCGGAATACACCGAACAGATGTACGCAGCGAAGAATTTCTTCTACGCGCACATCAACGAAGACGACCCGCGCGTGACCGCCGCCAACCAGATTCCGTACAAGGCCGCCGAAGGCGAGCCGTGGTTGTACGACCGCGTGTCGGCGTTCTACAGCCTGTATTTCCGCAGCGGCTTCTTCAAGACGCTGCGCGAATCGGTGCGCGCTTCAGATCGG
>JAYUUH010000198.1:0-4931 GCA_043754745.1 Lysobacter sp. | reverse complement strand
GCGACCGCGTGCGCGGGTGGCGGCGTGTTCGGCCTGGTGCTTCCAGCCGAGGATCTCGGTTTCGCTGCGCCAATAGCTCACGGTGATGCCGACGCCATCGGCGTCGCGCACCGATTCCGCGCCGAGATAACCCGGTTGCTGCGTGGCCAGCGCGATCATCCGGTCGGCGGCTTCGGCGTAACCGTCGGCGTCCTCGCCGTTGCGCAGCGACGTAAACACCACCGCGTAATACGGCGGCGCGGGCGTGTCGGCGAAGCGCGCATCGTTCATGACGCGCCGAGCTTCCGGGTGGTGTCGATGAAATGTTCGAGCTTGGCGCGGGCATCGCCGCTGGCGATGGCGATGCGCGCGGCATCGATGCCCTGGGCGATGCTGTCCACGCGGCCGGCGACGTACAGCGCCGCGCCGGCGTTGAGGCAGACGATGTCGCGCGGCAGGCCGGGCTTGTTCTCCAGCGCCTCGATCAGCATCGTTTTCGACTCCTGCGCATCTTCCACCCGCAGGTTGCGGCTGGCGGCCATGCCGATGCCGAAATCCTCGGGATGGATCTCGTATTCGCGGACCTTGCCGTCGCGCAGTTCGCCGACCAGCGAGGCCGCGCCCAGCGACAGTTCGTCCATGCCGTCGCGACCCCAGACCACCAGCGCGCGCTGCGCGCCGAGCTCCTGCAGCACGCGCGCCTGGATGCCGACGAGGTCGGGATGGAACACGCCCATCAGGATGTTCGGCGCACCGGCGGGATTGGTCAGCGGGCCGAGGATGTTGAAGATCGTGCGCACGCCCATCTCGCGGCGTACCGGCGCCACCGCCTTCATCGCCGGGTGATGCAGCGGCGCGTACATGAAGCCGATGCCGGTCTGCCCGATGCAGGCCGCGACCTGTTCGGGCCGCAATTCGATATTCGCGCCCAGCGCTTCGAGCACATCGGCGCTGCCGGATTTCGACGACACGCTGCGGTTGCCGTGCTTGGCGACCTTGGCGCCCGCGGCGGCGACCACGAAAATCGTGGCGGTGGAGATATTGAAGGTATGCGCGCCGTCGCCGCCAGTACCGACGATGTCCACCAGATTGTGGCGGTCGGCGATCTCGACCTTGTTTGAGAACTCGCGCAGCACCGAAGCGGCGGCGGCGATTTCGCCGACCGTTTCCTTCTTCACGCGCAGGCCGGTGAGGATCGCCGAGGTCATCGCCGGCGAGACTTCGCCGCGCATGATCTGGCGCATCAGATCGACCATTTCGTCGTGGAAGATCTCGCGATGCTCGATCGTCCGCTGCAGGGCTTGTTGGGGCGTGATCGACATGGGGGACCGTGGATTGGGGAATGGAAACGCGTGGATGGCGGCATCGGCCGGCGACGCGGCTCAAGCCGCGCGGGCGAGGAAATTCTTCAGCAGCGCGTGACCGTGTTCGGTCAGGATCGATTCCGGATGGAACTGCACGCCTTCCACCGGGTGTTCGCGATGGCGCAGGCCCATGATCTCTTCCATCGTGCCGTCGTCGTTCTCGGTCCAGGCGGTGACTTCGAGCGCTTCGGGCAGACTGCCCTGCGCCACGACCAGCGAGTGATAGCGGGTGGCTTCGTAGCCGTCGGGCAGGCCGGCGAACACGCCCTTGCCTTCGTGGCGGATGCGCGAGGTCTTGCCGTGCATGATCCGGCCGGCGCGGACGACATCGCCGCCGTAGGCCTGACCGATGCTCTGGTGGCCCAGGCAGACGCCGAGGATCGCAATGCGATGGCCGAGGCTGCGGATCACGTCCACCGACACCCCCGCCTCATTCGGCGTGCAAGGACCGGGCGAAATCACGATGCCGGATGGATTCAACGCGTCGATCTCGGCGACGGTCAGCTCATCGTTGCGCACCACCTTCACGTCCGCACCCAAGGCCTGCAGATACTGCACGAGGTTGTAGGTGAAGCTGTCGTAGTTGTCCAACATCAGTATCACGACAGCGGTCTCGCGGAAGCCGGGGGAGCGCGCAATTTATCAGGAAGCCCTTAAAACTTCGCCCCGGCGGAGATCCGGGGCGTATCGCGGCGCATTACGCGCCCGGATGTCGGGCGGCTCAGCGGCGGTCGCCGAGCCTGCCGGTGTCGCGCGACCCGGTGTCGGCCGGCGCATGGCGACCGGATGCGGTGGTCGCCTCCGAGGCCGGTTTGGCGCTGCCCGGCGTCTGCACGCTCTGGCCGGGGCGGCTCAAGCGCGGGGTCGGACGCACGGTGACGACGAAGCCTTCGCTGGTGGCGGACTCCACTTTCACCCGGAACGCGTAGTCCGGTGAGATCCAGGTTTCCCCGACCTTGAACATGCTGCCTTCGTTGTTGGCGCGGTTGGCCGGCGGCGTGTCGGCGTCCACGCTCCAGGCCGGCTCTTTCCGCGAAGTCAGCACCTCGTGGATGATCACTGCATCGCCGGCGAGGCGATTCTCGTAATTGCCGGTGCGTTTGCGCACTTCGACCGTGTAATAGCGGGTCGGCTGTTCGGGATAGTTGAGGATCAGCATCTGGGTGTTGGCCGAACCCGGCAGGCTGATGCGGTCCATGGTCACGGAGGCCGCGCCCGCGCCCGCACCGACCGTCCGCTTGCGCGCGGTCGCGACCCAGCCCAGCCGATTGCGCGAATAGACGTTGATGTGTTTCGGCAGCGAACCGTAGGTGGCGTTGCCGACCGCGTTATTCCAGGCGTCGCTCATCACGTCCCACGGGTTGTCGTAGGGGTCGGTGTCGGCGTCGGAATTGTTGGCGTGCGGCAGGCCGTAGGCGTGACCCATTTCGTGCGAGAGCGGCGCGAGGTTGCCGAACGACCACGGCGGGTTCCAGGTGGTGCTCCAACATTTGTTGACGCCGTCGAGCGTGGCGCAGCGGCCGCCGCCCCAGGCAAAGCCGTCGAGGTCGCCGTTGAACATCATGTTGACGCCCTGCACGCCGCCGTTGACCGCGAAGTTGACGTTCGCATCGTGCGCGGCGACGCAATCGGTGAACAGCTTGCCGAGATCGGCCTTATCCTTGCCGGCCTCGTCCTTGATCACATAGAGGCTGCGCGGCTCCGGCAGGGTGGCCCAGCCGTAAGCCATGCTGCCGGCGAGGTTGATCTGACCGTAGGACACTTCCTGCCAGTAGTGGTCGAGCTGGCCGATGGCGGTGCCGTACTGCGACTGGAAGAAGCTGAGGGTCTTCTGCTCGGTGGCGATATCGCTGAACTTGCACATCAGCGTGACCCAGCTGGTCACGCCGGTGATCTTCTGGCCGCCCTGCGCAGGCGCGCGGGCCTTCACGCCGGTACGTGTGCGCGCCAGGGACGACAGCGGCACGAGGTCGTCGATCGGTACGATCGCATCGATGACCCGCAGCGCGCGGCCACCGGTTTTCGCGCCGATGCTGCGGGTCGACACCGCGATCCGGCGGCCGTAAAGCGCATACAGATCCTCTGCGGCATGCAGCGCCTGGTCGGGATCGAGCGCATGGCGTCTGCCGGCGTCGTCGACCAGGGTGACTTGGAAACGCTCACCCGGCCCCTGGCTGGCGTCCCCCTGGCCGATTTTGGCCGCCGCGCCGGGATCGCCCCAGACCAGTTCCAGCCGGCCGGTCATGGTGGGTGCTGCGGCAGCCTTGCCGGTGGTGACGTCCATGCGCCGGGCGGCATCAGCCTGCATGCCGCAGGCCAGCGCCAGAACGGTGAAAACGCATGCGTGGAGAACGCGCATGGGGTCGCTCCGGTAGGTGTAAGGATTAAAGACAGGGTGTCCGCCGGATCGTAGCACCGGCTTCCCGGCAAGTCCGGACTCATGCCTGATTCCGGCACGGTCGGCACGGTAAGCTGTCCGGCCTACGCCCGACCGTCGCCGCCATGCCCTATCTTGAACTCTCCCTGCATTGCCGCGAATCCGAGCAGCCGCGCTACGAAAACGCGCTAGAGGACGTGGGCGCACTGGCGGTGACCCTGCTGGATGCGGATGCGGAGACGCCGAACGAGTGCGCGATCCTGGAGCCGGGCGTCGGCGAAATGCCGATCTGGGGCGAGGTGGCGCTGTCGGCGCTGTTCGCCGGGGACGCCGACCCGCTGCTGCTGCTGGCGGCGCTGGAAGCCTTCGACCCCGGCCTGGACTGGTCGCGGGCCGGCTTCCGCAAGGTCGAGGACCAGGACTGGGAGCGGGCCTGGATGGATCAGTACGTGCCGCTGCACTTCGGCGCCCGCACCTGGATCGTGCCGTGGAACCACGACCTGCCGGAAGGCGCCGATGCGGCCGATGCCGCGGTGATCCGGCTGGACCCGGGGCTGGCGTTCGGCTCCGGCACCCACCCGACCACCTCGCTGTGCCTGCAGTGGCTGGACGACCTGGCGATGCGCGGCGACCTGCAGGGACGGGCCGTGCTGGATTTCGGCTGCGGCAGCGGCATCCTCGCCCTCGCCGCGCTGAAACTCGGCGCCGGCCGCGCGGTGGGCGTGGACAACGACCCGCAGGCGATCCTCGCCACCCACGACAATGCCGAACGCAACGGCGTCGGCGCGCGCATCTCGGTGCATCTGCCGGCGGACGAACCCGCAGCGGCGACGTATCCGATCGTCGTCGCCAACATCCTCGCCAGCGCGCTAGCGGCGCTGGCCGACACCCTCGCCGCGCGGGTCGCGCCCGGCGGCCGCATCGCGCTGTCGGGAATCCTCAAGGGTCAGGAGGACGAATTGCTAGTGCGTTACGGCGCCTGGTTCGACGATCTGCGCGTGACCCGCGAGGACGACTGGGTGCGGATCGACGGCCGGCGGCGCTGATGCGGCCGTCCGCGCCGCCGTCGGAATGATGCCGCTGTCGCTGTTCGCGAACGGGCGCACGGCTTGTGCCGTTCGGCCGTGATTCAATAGCCCGATGTTCATCAACTGCCCCTACTGCCGCACGCTGGTCGCGACCGATCCGGTCACCGACCTCCCGCCGACCCA
>JAYUUH010000197.1:0-1682 GCA_043754745.1 Lysobacter sp. | reverse complement strand
CCCCGCCTCGGCGGGGTTTTTCGCTGCTGCGACAGGCCGATCCGCTTGCCGATCAGCGCTTGTCCATGCCGGTGTAATCGCGTGCCGCGTAACCGGTGTAGATCTGGCGCGGACGCCCGATCTTGGCTTCCGGGTCGGTCTGCTGTTCCAGCCAGTGCGCGACCCAGCCGGCGGTGCGGGCGATCGCGAACATGACCGTGAACATCTCGGTCGGAATGCCCAATGCCTTGTAGATGATGCCCGAGTAGAAATCGACGTTCGGGTAGAGCTTGCGCTGGACGAAGTACTCGTCCTTCAGCGCCGCCTCTTCCAGGCGCATCGCCACTTCCAGCAGCGGATCGTTCACGCCCAGCTCGGCCAGCACCTTGTGGCACATCTCGCGGATGATCTTGGCGCGCGGATCGAAGTTCTTGTAGACGCGGTGGCCAAAACCCATCAGGCGGAAGCCCGACTCCTTGTTCTTGGCCTTGTCGATCGCCGACTGCACGTTCTCCGGACGGCCGATCTCTTCCAGCATCTTGAGCACGGCTTCGTTGGCGCCGCCGTGCGCCGGGCCCCACAGCGCGGCGACGCCGGCGGCGACGCACGCATACGGATTGGCGCCGGTGGAACCGACGAGGCGGACGGTCGAGGTCGACGCGTTCTGCTCGTGATCGGCGTGCAGGATGAACAGCAGATCCATAGCCTTGGCGGCCATCGGGCTGAGTTCCAGCGGCTCGCTCGGCACTTCCTTCATCATGTGCAGGAAGCGTGTGACGTATTCGAGATTGTTCTTCGGATACCGGATCGGCCAACCGATGGAATAGCGATAGCACGCGGCCGCGATCGTCGGCACTTTCGCGATCAGGCGGATCGCCGCCATGCGACGCTGTTCCGGATCCTCGAGGTCGAGCTCGTTGTGATAAAAGCTCGCCATCGAGCCGAGCATGCCGACCAGCATCGCCATCGGATGCGCGTCGTGGCGGAAGCCGAACAGAAAGGTGCGGAACGCCTCGTGCATCATCGTGTGATGCGTGACCTCATGCTCGAACTTCGCGGATTCCTGCTGGTTCGGCAGTTCGCCGTTCATCAGCAGATACGCGACTTCCAGGAAGCTGGAGTGCTCGGACAATTGTTCGATCGGATAGCCGCGATACATCAGCACGCCGTTGTCGCCATCGATATAGGTGATGGCGGAGCGGCACGACGCGGTGGCCATGAAGCCCGAGTCGTAGGTGAACAGCCCCGTTTCCTTCGGCAACTTGGCGATATCGACGCAGGAATTGCCGAGGGTACCGGTATGCACCGGCAGGATGACCGACTTTTCGCCGGCGGTCACCGTGACTTGGCTGAGGACGGTCGGTTTGACAGCAGAAGAATCCGGTTGAGACACGGCGCACTCCCATGAAACTTGAATGACGTGGACATCGGCCCGCGGACGGGCTGCTGAACGTTCGGGGAAGGAAGCCGCAACCGAAGTCGCGACAGTTTCCGATTATCGCACAAGGCGATTCGAGCGCCCGCTCTGGACTCCGTGAATCACAGAACAAGTCCCTCCAGGACCTGTTCTGTGGTCGCAAGCTCGGTACGTGCCCGAACCCGCTCCCGCCGAATCAATTACTTGCGTGATTGATTCGCGAGCGGCACATCCATTTGCCGCGGCAACGCTGACTTGAATCAGCGTTGCCCTTGGTCGAATGGGC
>JAYUUH010000196.1:0-4946 GCA_043754745.1 Lysobacter sp. | reverse complement strand
GTTGGGCATCTGGTCGTAGACCTTGCGTAACGAGGGGGCCATCTTGTTGACCAGCGTGCCGGCGACGATCATCACATCGGACTGGCGCGGCGACGGGCGGAACACCACGCCGTAGCGGTCGAGGTCGAGGCGCGCGGCGCCCGCATGCATCATCTCCACGGCGCAGCAGGCCAGACCGAAGGTCATCGGCCACATCGAGCCGGTGCGCGCCCAGTTCCACAGCACGTCGAAACTGGTGGTGACGAAACCATGTTCGAGCAGCGGATTGCCGTCCTCGGACAGCAGGCTCTCGGGACGCAGGATATCGTCGAGCCGCCCTTCCGGAATCGGATTGTTGGCGAAGTCCGCGACCTTCTGGACGGTTTGGATCACTCCCATTCCAGCGCACCTTTCTTCCACACGTAAATGAAACCGATCAGCAGCAGCCCCAGGAACACACCCATTTCGATCAGACCGAACACGCCGAGCTCGCGGAACACCAGCGCCCACGGATAGACGAAGGCGATTTCGAGATCGAAGACGATGAACAGGATCGCGATGAGGTAATAGCGCACGTCGAACCGCATCCGCGCGTCTTCGAATGCGTTGAAACCGCACTCGTAGGGCGAAAGCTTTTCGGCGTCGAAACGCTTGGGGCCAAGGAAGTTGCCGACGACGATCAGGGCGATGCCTATGCCGGTGGCAACGATCAGAAACAGCAGGGTCGGCAGATATTCGGCCAGCACTTCAGTTCTCTCGGCGTTGGGTGATGTCGATGGATCGCCTATGACCGAATCGCGTCCCGTCTCCCGAAAAAAACCGCACGACAGGTGTGCGGGCGTTCGTAGGACCGGATGTCGTTTCCCTGACATCGCCCCATGCGTCCATGCATGAGTTTCAGTAACGGTGACGCTGGTTGCTGCTGCGAGTTGGTGCCCAAAGGGGGACTCGAACCCCCACGACTTACGTCGCTACCACCTCAAGGTAGTGCGTCTACCAATTCCGCCATCTGGGCAATATCGCAGTTTCGCGCAGTACGGCGCGCGAAGCCTGACTATTGTAAAGGATGCTGCGCAAAAGTCGCACCCTTTTCTGTACGAACCGGGACGGTGCACCGGTATCGCCATCGTTCGTCGACGCGTTCGGATTGCGACGCGTCGAAACGACTTCAGGCGCGGGCGGACCCACGCCCGGGAAACGCGTTCAGCCTCCCTGCGGAGCCGGCTTGGCGGGCGACTTTGCGGCAGGCGCCGGCTGGCCGGCGGGCTTCACGGGAGCCGACTGCGCGGGCGCGGCGGGAACCGGCTGCACAACAGGCTGCGGAGCGGAACCGGGAAGGGGCTGGGGAATGGGCTGTGCGGCAGGCGCTGCCGGCAGCGAAGGCGCCTTCGGGTCGGCCTTCGGCACTGCCGTCTGCGACATCACGCCGAGATCCTGTTCGATCGCCGTCTTGGGCTTTGCGCTATGGGTGGCATGCCACGCCATGAACAGAGCCACCGAGAAGAACAGAATGGCCAGCCACTTGGTCGACTTCGACAAGAAGTTCGACGCGCCGCGCGAGCCGAACACCGTGGCCGAGGCGCCAGCGCCGAAGCCCGAGCCCGCCGACGCACCGGCGCCGCGCTGCATGAGGATCAGCGCGATCATGGAGAGCGCGACCAGTACGTAAACAACATTGAGGATCAACAGCATCGTTGGCGCTCGTAGGAGAAGGTGCGGGGCTGCCGGAACGACGGCCGCGCGGACCAGCATCCCGAAGGATCAGGCTCGTGCGGCCGCGACGATCGCGAGGAAATCGGCAGCCACCAGCGAGGCGCCACCAATCAATCCGCCATCCACGTCCGACTGTGCGAACAGCTCGGCCGCGTTGTCCGGCTTGCAGCTACCCCCGTACAGGATGGGCAGCGAGCCGGCGATTGTAGCATCGCGTGCCGCGACTTCGCCACGAATGAAGGCGTGGACAGCCTGAGCCTGGGCCGGTGAGGCGGTTCTGCCGGTACCGATGGCCCAGACAGGCTCATAAGCGATGACCGCACCGGCGAACGCCTGGGCGCCGGCGTGTTCGAAGATCGCGGCGAGCTGGGTTTGGATCCGGTACTCGGTCTGGTCCGCCTCGCGCTCATGCAGCGACTCGCCCACGCACAAGACCGGCACCAGCCCGGCATGCTTGGCGGTGAGGAACTTGCGGGCGACCAGCGCATCGCTCTCGGCGTGGTGCTGGCGGCGTTCCGAATGCCCGACCAGCCCGTAGCGGGCGCCGATATCGACCAGCATCGCGGCTGAGACCTCGCCGGTGTAGGCGCCCTTCTCGTTGGCGCTCACGTCCTGGGCGCCGAACTGCACGCCGCGCCCTTCGAAGTCTTCGATCAACTCGCCGATGTACGGCAGTGGCGGCATCACCACGACATCGACGCCGTTCACCGGCAGACCTGCGGCGATGGCCGCCACCAGATCGCTGGCGAAGGCTCGGCTACCGTGCAGCTTCCAGTTTCCGGCGACGATTCTGCTGCGCATGGGTCGCTCCAAAACAAGGTTGGCACAGCATAACGGATGGCAGCCCTTCAACGTGGGGGGCAGGTATGCTTTGGGCCCCGGCGAACGCTACGAGACGAAAGGATAGGCATGAGCGCGAACAGCAGTGGATATGCGCTGGTCACCGGCGCTTCCAGCGGCATCGGCGCGGCGATCGCACACGAATACGCCCGCCGCGGCGTGCCGCTGATCCTGACCGCGCGCCGGACCGAGCGCCTGCAGGCGCTGGCCGACGAACTCCGGCCTTTGGTCGCGGTGGTCACGCTGGCGGCCGATCTGGCCGATCCCGGCGCGCCGGCGGCGCTCCAGGCCGAAATCGCCGCCCGCGGGCTGCACGTGGCGCATCTGGTCAACAACGCCGGTTACGGCGTACCCGGGCGCTACCTGTCCGCCGACTGGAAGACCCACGCCGATTTCCTGCAGGTGATGATCGTCGCCGTCTCCGAGTTGACCCACCGCTTCCTGCCGGCGATGGAAGCCGCCGGCTACGGCCGGATCGTCAACGTGGCCTCCTTGGCTGGACTGGTGCCAGCGTCGGCGGGGCACACCCTGTACGGTGCCGCCAAAAGCTTCCTGATCCGCTTTTCGGAAGCGCTGGCGTTGGAAGTGGCGGATCGCGGCGTCAATGTGTCGGCGCTGTGCCCGGGCTTTACCTACACCGAATTCCACGACGTCAACGGTATGCGCGAGCGGGTATCGAAACTGCCGAAGCTGCTGTGGCTGGACGCCGCGAGCGTGGCCCGGCTGGGCTTGGACGCGGTGGAACGCGGCCAGACACGCTGCGTCACCGGTCGCGCCAACCGGGTGATCGCCGGGATCTCGAAATATCTGCCGGATGGCCTGGCGCGCGCGCTGGTGGCCAGCCGCAGCAAGGAGTTCCGGGACGCCGAATGAGTCGGCGTCCACATGGCGAATCCAGCCTGTTGATACTGACAGTAAAAAAAAATCCCATGCTCGCCAAGGATGCGTTCGTCAGTTGGGCGGCGGAGGTCCGATGACCGCGCCGCCCGGAGATCGATACCATTCATGGATCGATCAAATGCACCACGGACTCGCGGACAAGTGTGGGCATGGAACTGCGTCATGCCCGCTGTCATCGGGTCGATGCCGGAATGGCATTGTCGATATGACCTTGCGCAATAGCACCTGGGCGAAAGGAATGGAGGCGAAACGAAAGGATATCGGCCTTGAACGCCATCTGCCGGCGGGACACGACTCTGCGGCGGCCGGTCGCGCTCGCAAGGCGAAGCGCATCGGATCGGACAGGATCGGACAGGTATAGCGCGCGATCCGCGCATCTCGCGCCCACGCGATCTGCATTCAGATCACCGCATTCCTGTCCGCACGACGACATGCCCGCACGACACGCCAGCGCAGAAACGCGTCGGCATCACCCCTGCTTTCGGCCGCACCGCGTCCGATCGTCAGCTGGCGGCAAGAGCACGCCGCCAGAACCGGTGCCGCCTGAAGGCGGCTCTTTTCCGACAGAGAATGGAGAAACCACATGGAACGGTTCGATATTTCGTCCCCCCCGCGTACTGCCCGCCGGGCGCGACTGGCGGCAATCGCCAGCGTCGCGGTCGGCCTTGCGATGAGCTCGCATGCATGGTCGGCTGAACGCAGAACGATTTCCAACAATGGAGAAACGGTACGCATCGATGCGCCGACCATCGCGCAGCAGCGTATTTCCGGCACGCCCGATCCGTTCGCGACCACCGCGCAACGCGCCGCAGTAAAGCCGCTGGCATGGGACACATCGGCACGCGATCCCGCGCCCGCGCCGGCGCGCGGCAAACCGACGATCTCCTGCCCGGAACACAGCGTCGGCGGTCTCGCACCGAGCTTCGGCGACTATATGGCGAGAAAAAGCTTCCCGGAAGCGTGGAAGACCGTCGATGAAACCGCCGCGCAGGAGCGGGCTTCGCGCAGCGCCGTACCGGACGCCTCGACCAAGGACGGTGCGCACTACGGCTGGTCGCGCTTTCTCGGGAACTACCATACCTCGCAGTGGACGGTGCCGCCGTGGAACAAGATCGGCAAACTGTACTTCAACGTTCCCGGCGGCGGCAGTTCGTATTGCACCGCCAGCGTCGCCAGCGGCAACTCGGTGATCCTGACCGCGGCGCACTGCGTCTACAGCCGCGGCGCGGGCTAGAATTACAACTTCGTGTTCGTTCCTGCCGACCGTTACGGCGCGGCCCCCTACGGCAGTTACGGCTATCAGTCGGCGACCATTCTCACCGACTGGATCAACATCGGCGGACGCCGGCACGATGTGGCAGCGATCAAACTCACCGGCGAAGTCTCGACCGGCATCCCTGTGGTCAATTACGTCGGCTGGCTGGGACGCAGTTGGGACTGGCCCTACGAGCAGTGGACCTATTCGCACGGCTACGCCAGCAACTTCAGCACGGACTACACCAATGTCTGCGCCG
>JAYUUH010000195.1:0-15104 GCA_043754745.1 Lysobacter sp. | reverse complement strand
ATCGTGGCGGATTTTGTCCTGAAAGTCGTCGGCCGTGATGAAGTAATAGTCCTTGCCGTTGGCCTCGGTGCGGCCGCGGCGGTCGCGGGTGCAGGCCGCTCTGGAACCGCATATTTCGGCGGAAACCATCGATTTCCATTATTCCAAGCACCACCATACCTATGTCACCAACCTCAACAACATGATCGCGGGCACCGAGTTCGCGGATCTGTCGCTTGAGGAGATCATCCGCAAGTCGCAGGGCGGCATGTTCAACAACGCCGCGCAGGTGTGGAACCACACGTTCTACTGGAACTGCCTCAAGCCCAACGGCGGCGGCGCACCGACCGGAAAGCTGGCCGAAGCGATCAACGCCGCGTTCGGCAGCTTCGACAAGTTCAAGGAAGAGTTCACGAAAACGTCGGTCACGACCTTCGGTTCGGGCTGGGGCTGGCTGGTGCAGCGTCCGGACGGCTCGCTCGCGCTGGTGAGTACCTCCAATGCCGCCACTCCGCTGACCGGCGACGACACCGCGCTGCTCACCTGCGACGTGTGGGAACACGCCTACTACATCGACTACCGCAACCTGCGGCCGAAGTATCTGGAAGCGTTCTGGAACCTCGTGAACTGGGATTTCGTCGCTTCCAATATGAAGTGACGCCATGGCGGTCATCCCGTGCGCAGCGAAGGATCTGTCGGCGCTTGCTCGACATGATTAAAGAGCAATGCAGCGGATACCTCGCCTGCGGCTCGGGATGGGGACACAAAAAAGCCGGGGAAACCCGGCCTTTTTGTGTCCGGCTTCATGTCGTCGTCATCAACCCGGCCGCGCGATGAACGATTCCGTCCGCGCGTCAACGACATCGGCTTGCCGCGCATTACCGGATGGCCTTCCACGCAATGGAGCCACCGATGACACCGTCCACATCCACGTTCCGCACCGCTCTGCTGTCCACGCTCGCGCTGAGCCTCGCGCTCATGTCCACAGCCGTAATCGCCTCGCATCCGCGCGATCGGGATAACAATCCACCGGGTCGCGCAGGCGGCGTGGGTACGAACTGGGAAAATCCGCCCGGCTGGCGCGGCGGTCCCGGGGCCTCGCCCGACCACCGCTATTACCGTCATCGCAACGCGCGCCACAAATTCACTGTCGTCGACGGCGGCTACTACTTCAACGCGAACTACGGCTATTGGCATCCGCGCTACGGTTTCTGGAACCAGGCGAAGCGCTGCTGGTATGACAACGACAACAATCCGCCCGGTCTCGCGGGCGGGCGCGGCACGAATTGGGAGAATCCGCCCGGCCGGAAAGGCGGCCCCGGCGCATCGCCGGACCGCTACGGACGCTGCCGCTGAGGCGGGTCGCCGCGCTTGTGCAGGAAGGACTTCAGCCCCGATGTCGATCAGATTTTCGAGCAGAGTTTCCGCGCTCGGATCGGGCCTGAAGACCCTCCTGCAATTCAAATTCAGGCCGCAGCGTCGATGTTGTTGGCGTCTGCGATAGCGTCGCGTCGTCCGTAACTCAGGATTGTTCCGATCTAGCCGCGCAGTGCCTGGATCACCGGCGCCACCTGCGCCTCACGTTCCAACGCGACACCGACGCGTCGCAGCGCATCCGCGAGTTCGCCGATCGAATCCGCGCGCAATATCGCGTGGCCGACCTTGCGTCCGGCGCGCGGTTCCTTGCCGTAGTCGTGCCAGTGCCCGCCGGGTTCGTGCAGCACGGCAGCGGCATCGGGCATCGCGCCGATCCAGTTGAGCATGCAGGCGTGGCCGAGCATGCGGGTGTCGCCCAGCGGCAGTCCGAGGACGGCGCGCAGGTGGTTCTGGAACTGCGAGGTTTCGCTGCCTTCGATGGTCCAATGCCCGGAGTTGTGGACGCGCGGCGCGAGTTCGTTCGCCAGCAGCACGCCGCCGCGGCAGAACAACTCCAGCGCGAATACGCCGACGTAATCCAGCGATTCGGCCAGCGCGCGCGCGTGCGCGACCGCGGACTGCGCCAGCGCATCGTCCACGCGCGCGGGCGCGAGACTGGCGGACAGCACGCCGTCGACGTGCCAGTTCTCGGTCAGCGGCCAAGTGCGGAACCCGCCATCGCGGCCGCGCACCGCGACCACGCTGAGTTCCCGCTCGAACGCTACGAAGGCTTCGAGGATCAGACCGACGGTCGAGGCTTGCGCGCCGAGCGCATTCCATGCGGCATCGACATCCACCGGCGATTTGATCCGGAACTGGCCTTTGCCGTCGTAACCGAGGCGGCGTGTCTTCAGGATGCAGGGCGTGCCGATCGAACCGATGGCGGCATCGAGCGCGGCGCGATCCGGCACGTCGGCGAAAGCCGGCACCGGAATGCCGAGTTCGCGGAACAGGGTCTTTTCGGCGAGACGATCCTGCGCGATCGACAGCGCGCGCGGGTTCGGGAATACCGGCACGCGCTCGCTCAGCCACTGCGCGGATTCGGCCGGCACGTTCTCGAAATCGAAGGTGGCGACATCGACCTGCGATGCGAATTCGGCCAGCGCGGCCCCGTCGCGATAATCGCCGACGATCAGCGGCGCGAACTGGCCGGCGCAGGCGTCGGCGACGGTGTCGAGCACCCGGAAGCGCAGCCCCAGCGGCGCGCCGGAAAGCGCGAGCATGCGCGCCAGTTGGCCGCCGCCGAGAATGCCGACGGTGGTCATGTGCGCCGGCTCATGCGCGGCATGCGTCCAAGCGGCATGCGTTCAAGCAGCGTGTTTTCGAGCGGCATGCTTTCGAGCGGCTTGATGGTCATGCGCGCGGATCGTCGCGATCGACCACATCCTGCGTCTGCTTCGCACGGAACGCATCGAGCGCAGCGCCGATCTGCGGGTGATCGACGGCGAGCATCGCCGCGGCGAACAGTCCGGCGTTGGCGGCGCCGGCGTTGCCGATGGCGAAGGTGGCCACCGGAACGCCCGCCGGCATCTGCACGATCGACAGCAGCGAATCCATGCCGTTGAGGGCCTTGCTCTGGACCGGGACGCCGAGCACCGGCACCGCGGTCTTCGCGGCGAGCATGCCCGGCAGATGCGCGGCGCCGCCAGCGCCGGCGATGATCGCGCGCAGGCCGCGCGATCGCGCGCTGGCGGCATAGTCGAACAACACATCCGGCGTGCGGTGCGCAGACACCACCCGGACTTCGTGCGGCACGCCCAGCGCTTCGAGCCTGGCGACGGCGTGCTGCATCGTCTCCCAGTCCGATCGCGAGCCCATCACCACGCCGACAAGGGGCTGGGCGTCTTTGTGTTCGTTTGCGTCTGCCATGGCCCACCCTGCGGCGTCACGCCTGCTGCAAAACGGTATTCTAGCGGCTCTTCAGCCCCCGGCTTCATCGAATGGACCGCAAGTTGCTCGATCTCATCGTCTGCCCCGCCACGCGCCAACCGCTGGCCGTGCTGGACAAACCCGGCCTGGAGGCGCTGAATCGCGCCATCGCCGCGGGCGGCGTGCAGCGCGCCGACGACTCGCCGCAGACCGAAGCTGTGCGCGAGGCGCTGATCACCCGCGACCGCAAAACCGTTTATCGCGTGGACGACGGAATTCCGGTGCTGCTGATCGAAGAAGGCATCGCCGCAGCGGCGGTGGAAGGCCTGTGACCCTCGCGGTGATTCCGCCACCGCCGCCGGCCGATGCGATCGCGGCGAACGTGGCTGCGGCGCTGGCGGAAGACATCGGCAATGGCGACGTGACCGCCGCGCTGTTGCCCGACGACCCCGACATCGCTTATCTGCTGTGCAAGGAAGATGCGGTGATCTGCGGGAGGCCATGGTTCGATGTCTGCCATCGCGCGCTCGACCCCGAGGTGCGCATCGATTGGCGGATCGCCGAGGGCGACCGCATCGCCAAAGGCACGGTCATCGCCACGCTCGCCGGGCGCAGCCGCGCGCTGGTCAGCGCCGAGCGCGCATCGTTGAATTTCCTGCAGACGCTCAGCGGCACCGCCACGGTGACCGCGAGCTATGTCGATGCCGTGCGCGGTACCGGCGCCAGGATCCTCGACACCCGCAAGACTATTCCGGGGCTGCGTCTGGCGCAGAAATATGCGGTGCTGATCGGTGGCGGCAGCAACCACCGCATAGGCCTGTACGACACGGTGATGCTGAAGGAAAATCACATCCGCGCCGCGGGCTCGCTCGCGGGCGCGATCCGCGCCGCGCGCGCGATGCATCCGGCGCTGCCGCTGATCGTCGAAGTGGAAACGCTGGCGCAGCTGGAAGAAGCGCTGCGCGAGGGCTGCACGCGGATCCTGATCGATGACTTCGATGCCGCGATGCGACGCGAAGCCGTGCGCATCGCTAAATCGGCGCCGTTCGACGGCCGGATTCCGCTGGAAGTCTCCGGCGGCGTGGACATGACCACGCTGCGCGGCATCGCCGAAGACGGCGTCGACTGCATTTCCATCGGCGGCCTGACCAAACATGTCCGCGCGATCGATCTGTCGTTGAAGCTTGGACCACCGCCCGCGAGCCCTTGAGCGATCTACAGCGGGCGATCCCGGGCATCAACGGGGAACAGCTCACGGATCGACTACCGCAGCGCGAACACCAGCGCAGCAGCCACCGCCAGCGCAGCGACCAGCCATACCCAACGCGGTACGCCGGCGCGGGCCACGGGTGCCGCAGCCACGCTTTCCTGGCCCAGCTCCAGCAATTGGAAGCGCAGGGTGTCGAAGCCGATCTCGTCGCCGGCCTGGGCCACCGCGCGCTGGACGCGCTTGCCGTTGTGGAAACTGCCGTTGGTGGAGCCGAGATCTTCGATCACCACGCCTTCGTTGGTGGGAATGAGCTTGGCGTGCTTGCGCGAGAGATTGGTATCGTCCAGACGCAACTGGCAATCCGGCGCGCGGCCGACGACGGTCGCCCCGGTCAAGGGATAACTGCGACCGAGCATGCGTCCGGACTGGGCGCGCAGCGTGTATTTCGGCAATGCGGCGCGCACGGTGGTGGCGCTGACATCGTCGATCACGGGCGTCGCAACGCGTTCGCCGGGACGTACCGCCTCGATCACGACCAGCGTGGCTTCCACCGTATCGAAGGCGATCTGGTCGCCCGGCCGCAGGGACAGCAGGCCATCGACCAGCCGCTGGTTGACGCTGACGGCCGCGCCGCGCGCGATCTTCAGCATCACGCCCTGCGCGTTGACCTGCAGTTCGCAATGCTGGGGAAGCACGCCCTCGCCGCGCAACACGATGTCGGCATCGGGCGCAGAGCCGATTCGCTTGACCCCCGGCTCAAGGAGGATCTGCATGTGATCGGCGGCGAATACGAGCTTCATCATTGGGGTTGCGCTCCAGGGCGACATTCGGGGATTGCATCCGGGGCACTCAGGCCGCAGATTAAACAGATGCCGACTTTACTGATCTTCATGATTTTGGGTGCGATGGTGTTCGCATTCTGGAGCGCGTCGCGCGCCGCGGCCGAATGGGCGATTCAGCTCGGCGGCGAGGCCTGCCACACTGCCGGCGTGCAGCTGATCGACCATACCGTACACGCGACCGGGCTGCGCCTGCATCGCGGCGAGGACGGCCGGCTCGGTTTCGAGCGCAGTTTCCGCTTCGAATACTCGGAAGACGGCACCGACAGGCACATCGCGCGGCTGGTGCTGCGCGGCAACCGCCTGGTGTCTTTCAGCGGCCCGGTGGCTTCGGCCGCGAATGTGATGCTGGATTGATGGCATGGTTCCCCCCGGACCAGGCTGAATGCAGGCTGGGCCTGCGGCTACGGTAAGACTACTTGATCACTCTCAGGTGCGCGCCGCGCTTCGGCGGCGGGCGATCGCCGCCGGCACCGCCGCCGGCACCGCCATCATCGCCGCCGTCTGCATCCCCGTCGAGATTTTCCTCGATCCCGGCTTCGTCCGCGGTCGTCGGCGCACCGGGGGCTTCGTCCGGCAGGGCCATGCCCTGGCTGGTTTCGCGCGCGTAGATCAGCAGCACCGCGCCGATCGGCACACGCACCTGATGACTGACGCCGCCGAAACGGGCCGTGAAGGAAATCTCGTCGTTGCCCATCTCCAGCGCAGCTACGGCGCGATCAGCGACATTCAGCACGATCTTGCCGTCGTTCACCGCGAACGCCGGTACCCGTACGCCGGGACGCGAAGCATCGACCAGCAGATGCGGGGTCATGCCGTTGTCGGCGATCCACTCGTACATGGCCCGCAGCAGGTACGGGCGACGGCTGGTCATGCCTGGCGACGGGCCATCGGTCATGGCCGGAGTGTACTCCCGGCGATATCGAGCGGAGACATCGGACGGGTCAGGCAGGCAGATCGCGCAGGCTCTTTTCCTGCGGCGTGAGGCTGCGGATGAAGCCGGGGTTGCGGAAGATGCGGTTGCCGTAATCCTCGATCACTTTGCCGTCGCTCGGCAACGCCACGCCCAGCGCATGCAGACGCCAGACGATGGGCGCCATCGCGCAGTCGGCGAGGCTCATTTCGTTGTTCAGGAAGAACTTGCTGGCTTTGAACAGCGGCACCGCGGCGGTCAGCAGCTCGCGCAGACGCTTGCGACCCGCTTCCGCCTGCTGCTTGGTGCCGAACTGCACGGCCTGCACCTGCGGTACCCAGTCGTGTTCGATGCGTAGCATCGCCAGGCGCAGGCGCGCGCGCGACAGCGGATCGATCGGCATCAACGGCGGGTGCGGATAGCGCTCGTCCAGGTATTCGCTGACCACCGATGCCGCGTAGAGCACGAGGTCGCGCTCGACCAGCGTCGGCACCGAGTGATAGGGATTCAGATCGATCAGATCCTCGGGCGGGTTCTGTGGATCCACCGGCACCAGATCGTAGGTCACGCCTTTCGCCGCCAGCACCAGACGGGCGCGATGGCAGAGCACATCGTCGACGGAAGAAAACAGGGTGAGAGTATTACGCATACGCAGACTCGCCATCCATCCTCAGGAACAAGCGCGACCGGACAAGCCGGTCGCCTCGCAGGTGATCGTCGCGCGAAGGAATCGCTCCGCCATCAATGCACGTCGCGCCAGTATTCCTTCTTGAGCAACCAGGCCATCAGGGTGAAGAACGTCAGGAACAGCATCACCCAGACGCCGGTCTGCTGGCGCTTCATCGCACCGGGCTCGCCGACATATTCGAGGAACGCGGTGATGTCGCGCGCGGTGCGGTCGAAATCCGCAGCGTCCTGTGTGCCGGCCCGCGCGATTTCCAGACGTTCGACCGGCGCATCACCGGTCGCCGCGTCCTTCTTGCCGTAGACCGCATGCTGCAGGCCCTGCATCTCCCAAAGCGGATTGGGCATCGAAGCGTTCGGGAAGAGCTTGTTGTTCCAGCCCAGCGGGCGCGATTCGTCGAGGTAGAAGGATTTCAGGTAGGTGAAGATCCAGTCGCTGCCGCGAACGCGTGCGATGACGCTGAGGTCCGGCGGCGCTTTGCCGAACCACTTGTCGGCTTGCGCGGACGGCATCGCGTTGACGACCTGCTCGCCGAACTTGGCGCCGGTGAAGTTCAGGTTAGTCATCACCTGCTCCTCGCTGAGGCCCAGATCTTCGGCGATACGCGAGTAGCGCATGTACTTCAGAGAGTGGCAGCCCGCGCAGTAGTTCATGTACAGCTGGGCGCCGCGCTGCAGCGAGGCCGTATCTTCCAGGTCGGTGCCGGCCTGCTGCAGATCGCCGCCGCTGGCCGCGAGCGCGGAAGCCGACAGCGTCAGGCTGACGAGGAACGCCGCCATGCGCTTGAGGCGGGAAGTCTTCATCGTGGATGGCTTAGTCATGCATCGTCACCCGATCCGGAACCGGCTTGGTCTTGTCGATCTTCGTCCACACCGGCATGGTGAGGAAGAACAGGAAGTAGTACGCGGTCAGCACGCGGCCGATCCAGGTCTCGACCGGATCCGTACCCGTACCTGCACCGATCTTGCCAAGCCACACGAAGCTCAGCGCGAACAGCAGCAGCATCGTCCACGACAGCTTGCCGCGGTAACGGTAGGACTTGACCTTGGCGCGATCGAGCCACGGCAGCAGGAACAGTACCGCGATAGCCGCGAACATCACGATCACGCCGCTCAGCTTGTGCGGCACCACGCGCAACATCGCGTAGTACGGCGTGTAGTACCACACCGGCTTGATGTGCTCGGGCGTGACCAGACGGTTGGCCTCGGCGAAATTGTCGTGTTCCAGGAACCAACCGCCGAACGCCGGCGCAAAGAACAGGATGAAAGCCGCGACGATCAGGAAGCAGCCGACGAAGAACGTGTCCTTCACCGTGTAATACGGGTGGAACGGGACGCCATCGGCGGGCGCGGTGGCCGACCAGCGGTTGCCCTTGGGACCCTTCTTGATATCGACGCCGTCGGGATTGTTCGAACCGACTTCATGCAGCGCGCCAAGATGCAGTACCACCAGCAGCAGCAACACCAGCGGCAGGGCGATGACGTGCAGCGCGAAGAACCGGTTGAGCGTGGCGTCGCCGGGCAGGTAATCGCCCATGATCCATTCGGTCAGCGCATTGCCGATGTAAGGGATGGCGCCGAACAGCGAAATGATCACCTTCGCGCCCCAGAACGACATCTGGCCCCACGGCAGCACATAGCCCATGAAGGCTTCGGCCATCAGCACGAGGTAGATCAGCATGCCCAGGATCCACACCAGTTCGCGCGGTTTCTGGTACGAGCCGTACATCAGGCCGCGGAACATGTGCAGATAGACGACGACGAAGAACATCGAAGCGCCGGTGCTGTGCATGTAGCGGATGAGGTCGCCGCCGGCGACGTCGCGCATGATGTATTCGACCGAGGCGAAGGCTTCCGCCGCGCTCGGCTTGTAGTGCATCGTCAGGAAGATGCCGTTGACGATCTGGTTGACCAGCACCACCGTCGCAAGGATGCCGAAGATGTACCAGAGATTGAAATTCTTCGGCGCGTAGTACTCGCTCATGTGCTTGCGGTAGAACGGCATCAGGCCGGGCGCGCGTTCGTTGACCCAGCCCATCACATTGTCGGCGGTGCGCATCAGGATGTTCGCCATGGCTTATGCGCTCCCTTCCGGATCGACACCGATGATGATGGTGTTGTCGTCGGCGAAGTAATGCGGCGGCACCGGGAGATTAGTCGGCGCAGGCACGCCCTGGTAGACGCGGCCGGCCATGTCGAACTTCGACTTGTGGCAGGGGCAGAAGTAGCCGCCCTTCCATTCCGAATCGAACGGTTCGGGGCGGATTTCGGCTTTCATCTCGGGGGAGCAGCCCAGATGGGTGCAAAGGCCGACCAGGACGGAGATTTCCGGTTTGATCGAGCGGGACTCGCCCTTGACGTACGACGGCTGCTGGTCGAGGTTCTCGGACTTCGGATCGCGCAGATTGCCGTCCAGCGTGGGCAGCGCATCGAGAACCGCCTGCGAGCGCTTGACGATCCAGATCGGCTGGCCGCGCCACTCGAACACCAGTCGCTGACCTACGACCAGGCCACTGATGTCGGCGGTGACCGGCGCGCCGGCCAATTTCGCGCGGGCGCTGGGCATCCAGGATTTGATGAACGGGACCGCGGCACCGGCAACGCCGACGGCGCCCACCACGGCGGTGGACACGGTCAGGAAGCGGCGACGACCCGCGTCAACCGGTTGCGCGCCGCCACCTTGAGGGTGATCCGACCCGCTTTCGACTTTTGTTGCCATCCGGCACTCCGCAAAACGTAGGCTACATTTGGACTGCCGGCCCGCTTCGTTGACGAAGCGGGCCGGCAAAGACGGCGAAGTGTAACGGAACGCTGAATCGGCCGACAATGATTACCGTCTCTCGCCGGTACGAAAGCGGTGGCGGAAAGCCCGGAGAGGTCGGCAGGAGGCTTTCGACGGGTTGCCAAGAAGGCCATCGACGAAGCTGTGAGCCGTCGCGCCGACTCGGCCGGGCGCTCCGGCAGGTCAGCCGTTACCGGCGAGCAGGCCGCGATAGCGTTCCGCGAGGACCCGTACGCGTTCGACATAGCGCCGGGTTTCGCTGTAAGGCGGCACGCCTTTATAGCGATCGACGGCGCCTTCTCCGGCGTTGTAGCCGGCGGCGGCGAGGGTGAGATCGCCGTTGTAGCGCTTCAAGAGCCATGCCAGGTATTGCACTCCGCCGCGGATGTTCTGCGCCGGGTCGTAGGAATCGCTGACGCCGAACCGGCGGGCGGTAGGCGGCATCAGTTGCATGAGTCCCTGTGCGCCGACCCGCGAGCGCGCGTTCGGGTTGAAGGACGATTCAGCATGGATGATGGCGCGGACGATGGCCTCGTCGACCCCGTGCTGCGCGGCCGCTGCGCGGATTTCGGCTGCGTAGGCCACCATGTTGAGGCGCAGGGTGCCGAAATTCACGCCCGGCAGGGGCGCGCAGGCGTAACAGGTTTCGACGAAGCTGTAGCGGATCGAACGGATCGCGGTCGCGCCCGCCACGCCCTTGGGCTGCTTGCTGGTGTAATGGCGGACGCCGTCCTTGATATAGGAGTAGACCTGCCCTTCGACGCGACGGGTCGCGCCCTGGCGCGGCGCAGTCGGCATGGACACCGGCGTCTCGATCGCCACGGCGGGCTGTGGCGTCGGGGAAACCGCAGCCGCCATCGATGCCATGGTCGCGGGCGGCACGCCGCCGGGCATGCTGGCCGGGCTGCTTGCCGAACGGGTGGTCGTTGTGGTGAACGGGGCGCTGCGCACCGCGGCGGCCGACGGCGTATAGCTGCTGACCACGCTGCACTTGGCGCCCTTCACCCGCTTGCTGGCATAGGTGCGGCTGCCATCCGGACTTTCGCAGCGATAGACCGTGCCGGCATGGGCCGGCCACGTCAGCGTCGCCGCCAACAGCAGCCCGCACCCGACAATAGCCTTTCCCCCGATCATGCGCGGGAGTGTCCCCGGATTCGAAAGGTTTGCCAAGTGTTTGATTGGCAAACGTCTACCGCCGTCACTCAAGGACGTCCAAGACCGCCCGGGACCGCCGCGGATTACACTAGCTCTTCTTCCCGCCTTCCTTCCGGCCCGGAATCACCGCCGCGCCCCGGACACGATCATGACCGACACCCTCGCCCCAAGCATCACCAAGCCCGTCGCAGCGCCCGCCGGAGACATGTCCTCCGGGGCCACCCCCAAAAAACTGTTCATCGAAACCCACGGGTGCCAGATGAACGAGTACGACTCCGCCAAGATGGCCGAAGTGCTGGGCGCCGAGGAAGGCATGGTGGTTACTACGATCGCTGAAGAAGCCGACGTGATCCTGATCAACACCTGCTCGATCCGGGAAAAGGCGCAGGAGAAGGTCTTCAGCCAGCTCGGCCGCTGGCGCAAGCTCAAGGGCGGCGACCGGCAGGTGGTGATCGGCGTCGGCGGCTGCGTTGCCAGCCAGGAAGGCGCGGCCATCCTCAAGCGTGCGCCCTACGTCGATCTGGTGTTCGGTCCGCAGACCCTGCATCGCCTGCCCGACCTGCTCCGCGCAAAGCGCGAGACCGGGCAGCCGCAAGTCGACATCAGCTTCCCCGAGATCGAAAAGTTCGACCGCCTGCCCGAGCCCCGCGCCGACGGCCCGACCGCCTTCGTCTCGATCATGGAAGGTTGCTCGAAGTACTGCAGCTTCTGCGTGGTGCCCTATACCCGGGGCGAAGAAGTCAGCCGCCCGTTCGAGGACGTGCTGGTCGAAATCGCCCAACTCGCCGCCCAGGGCGTGCGCGAGGTCAACCTGCTCGGCCAGAACGTCAACGCTTATCGCGGACCGTACGGAGACAATGAAATCGCCGACTTGGGCCTGCTGATCCGCACCATCGCCGAGATCGACGGCCTCGAACGCATCCGTTTCACCACCTCGCACCCGTTGGAATTCAGCGATTCGCTGATCGAGGCCTACCGCGATGTGCCCCAGCTCGCCAACTATCTGCATCTACCCGTGCAATCCGGCAGCGATCGCGTGCTCTCGGCGATGAAACGCGGCTACACCGCACTGGAATTCAAGCAGAAGATCCGCAAACTGCGCGCGGTTCGCCCGGACATCTCGATCAGTTCGGACTTCATCGTCGGCTTCCCGGGCGAAACCGACGCCGAATTCGAGAAAACCATGAAGCTGATCGAAGACATCGGCTTCGACCAGAGTTTCTCTTTCATCTATTCGCGCCGCCCGGGTACGCCCGCGGCCGATATCGAAGACACCGTGAGCGGCGAGGAGAAACACGCCCGCCTCGCTCGCCTGCAGGCCGCGATCAACGACAACGCGCGCAGGATCAGCGCCGCGATGATCGGCAGCACCCAGACGGTGCTGGTCGAAGGCCCGTCGAAGAAAGACCCGAACGAATTCACCGGCCGCACCGAGAACATGCGCTTCGTGAACTTCCCGGCGCCGGCCGGCACCGATCTGATCGGCCGCTTCGTCGACGTGGTGGTGACCGACGCGATGAGCAATTCGCTGCGCGGGCGGCTCGTCGGCGCAGCGTAAGCCTGTGTCGTAACGATCCCGCCTTCGGAAAGCCGCTTCGTCGTCGGCGTCGTGCCGGCTTCCGGGTCGCAGGGTTGTCCATTCCCGGCTACCTACGCTTCTTGAAGCAGATTCCTCGAGACGTGTTTAACCCGATCTTTCCGTCGGGCCGCGGCTTGGGCGGCGCCGTCGCGCTGAGCGTTGCGGGCATCCACATCATCGTGCGAAACGCGGCGGAAGCCGTCCTCCCTGCATCAAGCGCGGCAGGTCATGTTGACGCGTGAAGTCGGACTTCACACAGCCTCCATCCTCCGCCCTCTCCTGCTGCCCACACTGCACCGGTCATCACCGCCGGAGTCCACATGGCCACAGTTCCCGAACGCGATTACGACCTGGTGGTCGTCGGCGCCAGTTTCGCCGGCGCAGCCTGCGCCATCGCCGCGGCGCAGTACGGTCTGCGCGTCTGCGTGCTTGAGCGCAAGCGCGACCCCGGTCTGAAGCTCCACACCACTGGGATTATCGTCAAGGAAGCCGCCGAGCGCACCTGGCTGAACCGGGTGCCGGCGCATCTGGTGCGCAAGATTGATCGCGTGCGCTTGTACGCGCCGAACCTGCGCAACGTCGCGCTGCAGGTCCCGGATTACTACTTCCTCACCACCGACACCCCGAATCTGATGCGCTGGCTAGCCGACGAGATGCGCGACGAGGGCGTCGATCTGCGCCTGGCGCAGCCGTTCACCCAAGCCTCGCGCGAGACGTCGACGCAACGCGGCCGCTGGCACCTGCCGGGCATCGGGCGCGCCCACTGGCTGGTCGGCGCCGACGGCGCGAAATCGCGGGTCGCGCAGCGTTTCGGGATGGGCTGCGTGCGCCACTTCCTGTACGGCATGGAATACGAATTCGCCGGGCTCGAACTGCGCGAGCCGGACGCGTTGCACTGCTTCGTCAACAAGGCGCTGGCGCCCGGTTACATCGGCTGGGCGACGCAGAACCCGACCGGCGTGCAGTTCGGCCTGGCGTTCCGGCATCGCCCGTCGCGCACCGGCACGCCGGACATCGACGCGCTGCGCGCCTTGATCGGGCACCGCATCGGCATTCCCGACGACCTCACGCCCAGCGCGATCCGCGCCGGCCTGATTCCCTGCGGCGGCCCGGTCACGCCACTCGCGCGGCCGGGCGTGATCCTGACCGGCGACGCCGCCGGCATCGTTTCGCCGGTCACCGCCGGCGGCATCCACTCGGCGTGGCAGCACGGCTGGACGGTGGGCGAAGGCATTGCCCGCCACCTGCGCGACGGCGGGCCGTCGCCCGAACGCATCGCCGAACGCGCCGCGCCGCGCTACCGCATCAAGCGCGCGCTGCGCTGGGCCTTCGACCATGCGCAGATGGACTGGCCGTTCGACCTGATGCTGGGTTCCGCGCCGATGCGCTGGGCGGCGGAGCGGGTGTATTTCCATCGCAGTTCCAGCGGAGCGGCGTGAATGGATGAGATCGCGACTTTCGAGCTTGCGATATCGCTGCGGACGGCATTGCCGCTGGCGATCGTTCTGTCGGTTTGGTTGGCGCCGTTTCCACGCCACAGGGGCATCCGCGCGATCATTGCGGTACTGACCGCATGGATCGCATCGGTCATCTACGTCGAGGCGATCTACAACCCGGCGGGTATCGCCGCCGGGCACGCACTGGGCGAGCACTTTCCGGAAAACCGTTACGACAACAACACCATCGCATCGACGGTGCTGGGTGGCTGGATTCAGCCGACGCTGTGCGTGATCCTCTTGGCGATCATCCGCCTTGCCCATCGCGAAGATGGAAAGCATCGCGACTGAAGTCGCCCCTACAGTCGCTCCTGTAATCAAGCCTACGAAAGCGTGAACGCATCTCCGTCCAGCATCGCCGGGAAACGCTCGCGATGCGCGGCGAGCGCTTTCGCCTGCAGGGTGACGGTGACGACGATATCCTCGTCGCCGCATTCGCTGACCGGATGGCCGGCGAAATCGATCACCGCGCTGTCGCCGGCATAGTGCAGTTGATTGCCGTCGGTGCCGACGCGGTTGAGGCCGGCGACGTAGCACAGATTCTCGATGGCGCGGGCGCGCAGCAGCGTTTTCCATGGATAGGCGCGTGCCGACGGCCAGTTGGCGACGTACAGCAGCAGGTCGTAGTCGAGCTGTCCGGGGCGCTCGACGTCGAAGCGGTTGCGCGAAAACACCGGGAAACGCAGGTCGTAGCAGACCAGCGGGCAGATCCGCCACCCGCGCCATTCGGCGACCAGACGGTCGCGCCCCGCGGCGTAGCGTTCGTGCTCGCCTCCCAAGCGGAACAGATGGCGTTTGTCGTAGCTGCGCAGTTCGCCGTCGGGCGTGGCTAACAACAGGCGGTTGAAGACATCCTCGCCGACCCGCAGCTGCAAGCTGCCGCAGACCGCAGCGTCCAGTGCGAATGCCTGTTCGCGCATCCATGCGACGGTCGGGCCGTCCATGGTTTCGGCCTGGGCGATGGCATCGTTGGAAAAACCGCTGGTGAAGGTTTCAGGCAGCAGCACCAGGTCGGTCTTGCCGCGCAGGCCGCCAATCAGTTCGCCATAGTATTCGCGGTTGCCGGCGGGGTCGTGCCAGCGGGTGGCGCCTTGGACGAGGGTGATGCGGAGATCTTTCATGGGCATTCGTCATTGATGTTCGGGAAGAGTCCTGTAGAGCGGAGCGCAGCTCCGCTGGCAC
>JAYUUH010000194.1:0-1688 GCA_043754745.1 Lysobacter sp. | reverse complement strand
GTATCCGCCGCCGCTGTAAATCCTCAGTCGGCTTCCGCTCTCCCGCGGCCTACAGCGGACGACGCAGCATCCAGTAACCGAGATACGCGAACCACACGATCTGCGTAAGACCGAAGATGGTCCCCAATCCGCCCAGCGTAGGCAGTGCGGACAGCACGCCCGACGCGCCGACCAGCAGGCCGATGAGGTTCAGGGCTTTCGGCAGCGCCGCCGACCGCAGCGCGACCAGACTGATCATCAGTACCCACAGGCCGCCCACCACCTCGACGCCGCCACCCAGTCCGTTCTGGACCGCGCCGATGGCGATCCATGCGGTCGTGGCTCGGGCCGCATCCTGCGGATACAGCGCGGCGACGCTGTCCAGCCCGGTATTGGCGATCATGCCGCTGGCGATCACCAGGCCGGCCCAGATCAGACCGAACGCGGTCGCGATCTGCATGGCGCCCGGGAACCTGGTTTTCAGCCGTTCGTGCAGGGCGACCGCCAGCACCGCCAGGCCCGCGCCGCCGGCGACGTAGATGAAGAACATCCAGATCTGGAAGAGCAGCTTCCTGTCCAGGAGGAACGACAATTTCTGCTCGGCGCTCCAGTTCGCGGTGTCGCCGGGGGCGAGCACGGTCGCCATCATCGCGAAGCCGACAATATAGGCCGATGCTTCGGCCAGGGCGGCGATGCCGCCCGCTTTCTGTAATGTCTTCATGCGTCGCCGTTCCTGTGGGTAACGGCGATTGGACCGCACTCCGTATCGCGGCCGCGCCTGCATGTGGTCCGTATGCCGATCAGCACATCGGCCCCGCGGCAGGTTTTCGACGGGCGGCGCATGTCCCATCGCGACCGCGTGCCGCGTTGGGCACAATGGCCATCAGGCCTTCACTGTCCCGGACCGACGATCATGCGATCACACGCACGCCCGACCCTGTTTCCGCTCACGCGGTTCGCCGTCGCCATCGCGATGCTCGGCGGCGCCCACACCGCCGTGTGCGCCGATCGCCCCCAGCGCCCGCTGTTGACCGCCGAGCAACTGGCGTCCTACATCCCGGACGGCGCGAGCATCGAGACCCGTCTCGACGCCGACCTCACCGGCGACGGCCTGCGCGACTTGGCCGTCGTCGCCGCGAACGACGATGTGCGGGTGTTGAAGGTGATGATCGGGTACGACGACGAATTCAGCCTGGGCCTCGACCCGGTCGGCGAGATGCGAATGGGCAGTGCGCCGCTCGGGGCCGCGTCGCTCAGCGTGAAGAAAGGCGTGTTGATCGTCGAGGATCTCGACGGCGGCACCACCGCGATCCAGTCGCTGTACCGGTTCCGCTTCGATCCCAAGGAAATGAAGATGCGGTTGATCGGCGACGACGTGAGTCTTTACAGCCGGACCAATGCCCACGATTCGACATCGATCAGCACCAATCGACTCAACGGCGTGCAGATCTTCAAGCGCAGCGTAGTGGGCAAGGACGGCTATACCGACCAGCCGGAGCAGAAGAAGAAGGTCGGCATCGCGCCGATCTGGATGGAGGATGCGCCGTTGCCGGAGGAGACGCTGGGTTTCGGCGACTGATCGACTGTGCCGCGCCGGCTTGCCGCCGTCCGGGAAACGCTTGGTCTCATTGTTCGAAATATGGGCGCTTCCGCAATCGCGATCATTGAACATGCATCTTCGTGCGCGGTAGAGCGGCTTTCAGGCCGCT
>JAYUUH010000193.1:0-4962 GCA_043754745.1 Lysobacter sp. | reverse complement strand
ATCCGCGCAAGCCGCTCTCCGACGCGAAACTGGCCGATACCCTGAAATCCACCGGCGTGCCGGTCGCGCGGCGTACCGTGGCGAAATACCGCGAAGCGATGAATATTCCGGCCTCGCACGAACGCGTGCGGATGGCCTGAACCGTCGCGCCGGAATCGACGATTCGCGCACTTGCTTCCCGGGTCCGCTGGGGTAACCTGTCGATAAGCGAAGATCAGGACGACCTGCCCTTGCACTCAGGACACGTCGACCCGATGTTCATCGGTACGGAACCTCCGGAACTGATGGAGGAACCGGCATCGCGGTATCGGCGGGCTGGGCCCGGTGCCGCGCTGCGCGACCACTGCCCGGCAAACAGAGGACACCGTCGATGCGTATCGAAACCCACGGTCACCAGATCGAAGTCACTCCCGCCTTGCGCGATTACGTCGAAACCAAATTCTCGCGACTAGGCCGACATTTCGAACATCCGATGGATGTCGTCCGCACCCAACTCAGGATCAGCAAACCCGATCACTGCGCCGAAGCCACCGTTCACGTCGCCGGCCGCACCCTGCACGCCGATGCCGCAGGCCAGGACATGTACGCCGCCATCGACCTGCTGGCCGACAAACTCGACCGACTGCTCATGAAGCACAAGGAAAAGATGGTCGATCACCACCGCGGCGAAAGCCTCGTCGTGAATGGAGAGCTCGGCTGATCCGTTGACGCACAGAACACTAGAATCCGCCCGACACGACCGCGGCTGGACAATGCGGCTTGCGCCGCATGTCCCCGCGGTCGTTTTTTTTGACGGCCTGCCCGTACCCAGCCCCTTCCTTTCAGCGAACGCTCCGCACATGAACGCCAGCATCAGCGCCCGCGACCTCTACGACCAGCAGCAGGAACGTTTGGACCTGCGCTGGATCGCCGGCCAGCGCGGCGAGCACCGGGTGCTCGAAGCCGTGGAAACCGTCGCCCGGCGGCCATCGCTCGCGGGTTACCTCAACATCATCTATCCGAACAAGGTGCAGATCCTCGGTACCGAGGAACTCGCGTGGCTGGATGCGCTCGATGCGCGCCAGCGCTGGGAAACGATCGAGAAAATGATGCAGTTCCGGCCGCTGGCCATGGTGATCAGCAAGGGTCAGCCTTGCCCCGAAGATTTGCGCGCAGCCGCCGAGGAATCCGACACGCCGCTCTGGGTATCGCCGCGGCGCGGCCACGAACTGTTCAACCACCTGCAATACCACCTCGCGCGCAAACTCGCGCCGCGCCTCACGGTGCACGGCGTGTTCATGGAGATCTATTCCATCGGCGTGCTGATCACCGGCGACTCCGGCGCGGGCAAGAGCGAGCTGGCGCTCGAACTGGTGACTCGCGGCCATCGCCTGGTCGCCGACGACGCGCCCGAATTCACCCAGATCGCGCCCGACGTGCTCGACGGCGCCTGCCCCGACCTGCTGCAGGATCTGCTGGAACTGCGCGGCCTCGGCATCCTCAACGTGCGCCAGATGTTCGGCGACACCGCAGTGAAACGGAACAAGTACCTGCGCCTGATCGTGCATCTCACGCGCCCGCATCTCGAACCGCAGGCGACCGGCGGCATGGGCATGGAACGTCTGGTCGGCGATCTCGGTTCGCGCCGGTTGCTCGATCTCGATGTGCCGATGATCACCCTGCCGGTGATGCCCGGCCGCAATCTCGCGGTCCTCGCCGAAGCCGCCGCGCGCGCGCACATCCTGCGCATCAAGGGCGTCGATCCGGCCGCGGCGTTCATGGCCCGGCACTCGCATTTCCTGGAACGTTCCCAGTCATGAGCACGCCCACCAGCACGACCGACACGCCTGCCACCTCGCAGGACTCCAGCCTGATCGTGATCAGCGGCATGTCCGGCAGCGGCAAATCCATCGCCCTGCACACCTTCGAGGATCTCGATTACTACTGCGTCGACAATCTTCCGGCCGATCTGCTCGCAGAATTCGTGCGCGGCGCAACCGGCAAGAACGATCTGCCGCCGAAGCTCGCGGTCGGCATCGACGCGCGCAACCGCAACACCGACCTGTCGAAACTGCCGTCGTGGCTGTCGCAGGCCGGTGCGCTCGGGCTCGATCCGAAACTGGTGTTCTTCGATGCCGACGACGGAATCCTGCTGAAGCGTTACGCGGAGACCCGTCGCCGTCACCCGCTGAGCCATCTGGGCCTCGCGCTCGCGGATGCCATCGCGCTGGAGCGGCGCATGCTCAAGCCGCTGCGCGCGCTGGCCGATGTGATCATCGACACCAGCGAACTCAACGTCCATCAGATGCGACGCCGCGTGATCACCGAACTCGGCCTCACCGCCGACCGCACCGTCTCGCTGCTGTTCGAGTCCTTCGCCTACCGCCGCGGCGTGCCCGCTGACGCCGATTTCGTGTTCGACGCCCGCGGCCTGCCCAATCCGCACTGGGATGCGCGCCTGCGCCCGCTCTCGGGACGCGACCGCGAAGTACGCGAATATCTGGACACCCAGGCCGACGTGAGCGAATACACCGCCCAGGTCGCCGCGTTCCTCGACAATTGGCTGCCGCGCATCCAGGCCGACACCCGCAGCTACGTCACCGTCGCCTTGGGCTGCACCGGCGGCCGCCACCGCTCGGTCTATCTCGCCGAAACCCTCGCCGCGCACGCCCGCGAACACGGCTGGCGCGACGTGGCGACGTATCACCGCGAACTGGAGTGATCGCCGCGCCTGCGGGCGCGGAATATCGCGGACTCACGCGTTTCCGGAACGCAGCGTCCAGAACGGGATGTCCCGGCGCAACCGATAACCCATGCGTTCGTACATCGTCTTCGCACGCGGATTCTCGTTGCTGACATGAAGATACGGCGTGCGGCCCTGCGCGAGGATGTCGTTGGTCAGCATCGCGCTGATCCGGCGCGCATAACCGCGGCCGTTGAAATCGGGATACGTGCAGATCGCGCTGACTTCCTGGAATGCGTCGGTAGCGAGGCGCTCGCCCGCCATCGCCGCCAGCCGGCCATCCACGTACATGCCGAAATAGCGCCCCACTTCCATCGTGCGCGGGCGGAAATAGTGCGGATAGACCAGCGCGGTCAAGGCGAGCACATCCGCGCGATGATCCGGCGTCGACAGCAGCACGATTTCAGGCCCGTCTTCCATCGTCAGCGGCTCGGTGCGGATCATCTGCGCAAGATCGCCGAAGGCCTGCAGCCGCCAACCCACAGGCACGCGCGGCGCCACGCCGAGCAGATAAACGCTCTCGTCCGCAGCGATCAACGCATCGAACGCATCGCGGACATCGACGCCGTCGTGCGCCACACCGAGAAAGGGCGCGAACTCCGCCGGGTAACGCGCGGCCTCGCCGACGCGATCCGCGATGCCGGCATGCCGGCTGCACAGCGCGGACCAGAACGGGTTATTGAGGTCGGACGACATCGATGCAAAGTATCGCCAACAGCCTCATCGACCGTCCGCAACGACGCATGCGTTCAATCGGTACGGATATCAATCGATCCGGTAGACGCGAGCCTTGGGCAGATCCTCATCCACCTGCAGGAACCAGCGCCCGGCCACACCCGGCACCACCAGCACTTCGGGGGCATCGACCGGCGCGCGGAGCGTCAGCCTGCCCTTCAGCACCTTCCAGACCTGCCCGTTTTCCAGGACGAACTCCGTGCCGGGTTCCCAACCGCTCACCGTGCCCTTGATGCGACTGCGGATCGGCGCATCGTCGAGGCCGATCGACATCGTCGAAGCGGCCGCCGCCGGCGTCCGCACCGCCCCCTCCGTTTGCGGCGCTTCGTCGTGCAGCAGGCGGTTCAGCAATTCGAGCTGCGCAGGAGACAGCGTGTCCAGGCCGGTGTCACGCATCTGTTCGGGCGTGAGGCGCTTCTCTATCGGTCGATACGGGCCGGCGGCATCGGCGGCCATGGGCAGGCAAACTAGCAACCACGCGATCAGCAGCACTTTTTTACGGAACACGGCGAACTCTCTCCCGGATGAGGCGCGGCGCGGCAAACGACGCCACGGCCGCATAGCGGCAAGTTGCGATGATGCGACCGTCGTGTTTCAGTTTGAAGGCAGGCGGCGGCCGGCACCGACGCGAAACGCGATGCCTCGACTCGCGTGTCCGCATTCGCCCGGTCCAGCAATGTCCAGTCCTGGCCTTTTCCGACGGACAACCTGAGATCGTGGGCGACAGGATCGCCATCGGTCATCACGCAGGCGGCGACCGCCTGGTCGCCATGGAGTTGGATCGACTCGACCCGCTCACGAAGATCGGGCCATGGCGTCGCCAGAAACGCCTCGCGATGCACGACCGAGCGGTCGCGGCGCTGGAACGTGAGCTTCAGTGCGGTGAGCCCGCCGAGCCGGTCGAGCTTGCAGTCCACGTCCGGGTCGACGCCGTGGCGCTTATGGCGATCAGATGCAGGCGTCCCAGCGGCATCGCCAGCTCGCGCAGGGAACGGCAGCTCGAAACCGCGATAGTCGTGAGCATGCGCGTGGATCCCGGGCGTTGTGTGCGTTGTAATCCGTATCGCCGATAACGTCATGCAGCGACTCGGCAAGCCTCATTGCTTCGGCCGCCCGGGCACGAACCGCGGCGTGCTCAGCAGATAATCGCGATAAGCCGCGCTCCGCTGCTCCAGATCGGCTTCCAGCAACGGCACGCCGGAGACCCGGGTCAGCAGCCAGGTCATCAGCAGCGGCGAGAACACCGTCCACGCGCCGCCCATGCTGGCCGAAGCGATCCAGATGCCCCACCAGAACACGGCCTCGCCGAAATAATTCGGATGCCGGCTGTAGCGCCACAGGCCGCGGTCCATCACCGTGTCCTGCGCGGTGCGGGTCGCCTTGTAACGCGCCATCTGCGCATCGGCGATGGTCTCGAATAGCGCTCCGAACGCGGCGATGGCGAAGCCCGCATAAGTCAGCAGATTCGCGGCGTGCGCGCCGTTGAGAATCGGCACGACGGGCAG
>JAYUUH010000192.1:0-1688 GCA_043754745.1 Lysobacter sp. | reverse complement strand
GCGATCGCTTATATCGGCTTCTTTGCTCTAGTTGCGATTCTTCTCGTAGCCACTGGCGTGATATCGGATACGCTCTGAAAATCTATAAAAACCGAATGGTCCAGCAGCGTCCGCTCTTCCGCTAAACGACAGTCCACATCCTGCCATACCACGTCAATAAACGACTTCGAGAACATCACGATGAACGCGAATACCGAAATCGAGACGACGCGGGACCGCCCCATCGACCGCTGGTTCGCCAGCTATTCCGCCGATCACGTCGACGCCGCCAACCAGAAGATCCACTACTTCGCGGTGCCGCTGATCCTGTGGACGGTGACCGCGCTGCTGTGGTGCGTGCCGGTGCCGGGCACCTGGTTCGGCGTCGGCTTCTGGGCGGCGATCGCGGCCTTCGGCGCATGGATGTTCTACTACCGCGCCTCGCGCGCGATCGGTCTGGGCATGCTCGCGGTGTTCATCGCGCTTCTGTGGCTCAACCGCTGGCTGCACGCGGCGATCGGCACCACGCACATGCTGCAGCTCGCGGTGGCGGTGTTCGTGCTGGCGTGGATCGCGCAGTTCGTCGGCCACAAGATCGAAGGCAAGAAGCCGAGTTTCTTGACCGATCTGGTCTACCTGCTGATCGGCCCGGCATGGATCCTGAGCAAGGTCTACCGTAAGTTCGGTCTGAAATACTGATGCGCCCGCGGCTGCGACGCGCGCATGCCTGAGCGCCATTCCGGCCGGCCGGCTTTCGGCAACCGCGATCTCGCGCTGGCGCTGCTGATCTGCCTCGTCTGGGCCGGCAACTTCCTGACCTCGGCGTTCGCGCTGCGCGAAATCCCGCCGTTCCTGTTCAGCGCGCTGCGCATGGGCCTGCTTGCGCTGCTGTTGTGCATGTTCGTGAAAGCACCGCCGCGCGCGCAGTGGCCGCGGCTGGTCGCGGTGGCGCTGCTCAACGGCGCGCTGCATTTCGGCACCAGCCTGTGGGCGCTGCGCATGGCCGGCGATCTGTCGTCGCCGGCCATCGTGATGCAGAGCTATATCCCGATGTCGGTGCTGCTAGCGTGGTGGCTGCTGGGCGAACGCTTCGCGTGGCGCACCGGTTCGGCGATCGCATTGAGTTTCGCCGGCGTGCTGGTGCTGGGCTTCGACCCGCTGGTGCTGGACCATCCGGCATCGCTGGCGATGATGCTGTTCTCCGCGTCCCTCATCGCGCTGGGCACGGTGCTCATGCGCGGGCTCAGCGGCATCGATGCGCTGAACCTGCAGGCGTGGACGGCGTTGATCGGCCTGCTACCGCTGCTTGCGATCAGCGCCTTGATCGAACCCGGCGGTTTCGCTTCGCTGCGCACCGCGAGTTGGACCGTGTGGGGCGCTGTCGTCTACTCCGCGGTGTTCGCGTCGCTGATCGGTCACAGCGTGTTTTACACACTGGTGCAACGCCATCCCGTGGCGACGATCATGCCGTACCTGCTGCTGACGCCGGTGTTCGCGGTAGGATTGGGCGTGGCGATCTGGGGCGATCGCCCGGGGCCGCAGCTGTGGATCGGCGGCGCGATGGTGCTCGGCGGCGTGCTGATCGTTGCGCTGCGCGCACGCGCGAAAGTCTTGTCGGTGGACTGACGGCACGCTTACCTTGGCGCGCCAACGTCGGATTTTCCGCGGATAGGCCACTGTCCGGTCCTTGCGGCGGCTTACGTGACTTC
>JAYUUH010000191.1:0-4964 GCA_043754745.1 Lysobacter sp. | reverse complement strand
TGACCGGGATATCCGTCGCGCCGCGCAGGTTGATCCGGCCGTTCCAGCGTACCGGACCGGACAACGCCAGTCCGGGGAACCTGCTTATCAGCCGACTGATCGCCACCCGGCCCTCCAGCCGGCCGAGCGCGGAGCCGAGGCAGTGGTGTGCGCCGGCGCCGAACGACACGTGCTGGCGGGCCTGTTCGCGATCGAGCCGCAGCACGTCGGCATCCGGGCCGAACATCCGCTCGTCCCGGTTGGCCGCACCGAGGCAGGCGATCATCATCGCGCCGGCCGGAATCTCCCGGCCGCCGATCGAGTACGGGGCGAGCGTGATCCGACGTGTCTGGTGGATGGGGCTGTCGTAGCGGAGGAACTCCTCGACGGCGTTGCCGATGAGGTCCGGGTTCGACCGCAGCAGCGCATGTTGCTCGGGGTGGCGCAGCAGCGCGGTGACACCATTGCCGATCAGGTTGACGGTCGTATGGTGGCCGGCGACGTAGAGCAGCAGGACTTGGGCCACCAGTTCGTCGTTGGAGAGCAAGTCGCCGTTATGCTCTGCCTGGATGAGCGCGGTCAGCAGGTCGTCGGACGGGTTGTTCCGCTTCCACGCGATGACCTCTTGCATCATGTCGGACAGTTCGACCTGGGCCCCGACGATCGCCTTCATCACCTCGGGATCGGCGACAGGTTCCAGCGCGACGACCAGCGTCTCGGTCAACTCGAGCAGCCGCTTGTGATCGGTGCTCGGCATGCCGAGCATCGCCGAGATCACCTCGAACGGCAACGGGAACGCGAATGCATCGATCAGGTTGACCGTGCCGGCATCGGCAATGCGGTCCAGCGACTCATCGACCAGTTTGGTCACCATTGGCTCCAGCGCGGCGATCGAGCGCGGCGTGAACACCTTGCCCACCAACGACCGCAGCCGGGTATGGTCCGGCGGGTCACTGTCCATCATGGTCACCAGTTTGACGGGCGCGTCGATGACGAGTTGCTCGAACTGGTCGCGCATCGGGCCGGCGGCGAGGTTGTGGTCCGCAACGGACAGTCGGGCGTCGCGCAGCATCGTGGAGACGTCGGCGTGCTGGGTCACGAACCAGAACCCCATCGGGTGCTCCTGCACCGCGTGGGTGTCGCGCAGCGTCCGGTAGTGCTCGTACGGGTTCTCGTCGAACCCCGGCGTGAACGGGTTGAACAGTTCCGGAGTCGTCCCGGTGTCCTGGGTCGTCTCGGCTTCCTGGATCGTCTCGGTCATTATGGTTCCTTCCGTTCTCAGTAATAGTATGGTTCAGTTCAGATTGAGCATATTCTGTATTATTCCCATGTCAACCACGTGGCAGCGAATTTCCGCGGCCGGGTGCTGGCATCGTCAGGCGCGGTCGGTACAGGTAGTAGCGGTCGGCGTGTTGGCGAGCGCCGAGAACCGACTCGCTTTTCATCGGTGATGCGCGGGTAAAACTGACCCACTAGAAGCTCACACCCTGAGCGTTTTGCTCGGGCCAGAGTGGTGGGACGCCGCAGTCTCCCGCCACGCTTCGTTAGATTCGTGCTGTGCGGTGTCGTGACCGATACCGATCGTCATCGCGACGGGTCGGCGAATGGCTCAACCCTTCGTTTCCAGCACTTTTCGGATGGCGGCTTCGGTTTCGTCGTACTCGCCTTCGCCGATGTGTTTCCTGATGATCGTGCCTCGCCGATCAATCAGATAGGTCGTGGGCCAGGCCTGTGCACCATAGGCCTCCCACGTCGTGAAGCGATCGTCCAGAGCGACCGGGAATTCGATTCCGAACTTCCGGATCGCAGCTTGCACTGCTTCCGGTCGCGCTTCCGATTCGGTTTCGGGCGTATGCACCCCGATCACCACCAGGCCCTGATCCTTGTAACGCCGATGCCATTTCACGGTATGGGGCAGGACACGCATGCAGTTGATGCACTGGTGCGTCCAGAATTCGACCAGCACGACCTTTCCGCGCAGACCGGCGATGGTCAGCGGCGGCGAATTGATCCATCCATCGATTCCGACGAAATCGGGCGCGTCGCCGTAGTGGCGCGAGGGCTCCGCGGGCGCTTGGTTGATGCATCCGACCAAGCCCAGCACCGCGGCGAGCGGGATGGCGAGGAACGCGATGCGGCGCCACTTTCCGATCATATCTGCGGCGCTTTCGCCGGTTCCGCCACGCGCGTCCAGATCTGGGTCTTGCCGAAGATCGGCAGGAACTTGTAGGCGCGGATTTCCAGTTTGTCGGGCGACAGTCCCCGCATGATGCAATCATAGGTCTTGCCGTTTTCGCGGTTGTAGATCTTTCCTTTCCATGAACCATCGGCGGCGACAACGAAATCCGACAGGATCTCCATCTGCAGCAACGATTTTCCATCGGCGGGCCGCATGTCTTCGCCGGATCGGCTCATCGAGCGATTGGTGATCACGCGCGACACGAGCCCGCAGAGCCTGTCGCCGCAAGGGGAGACGTCGATCTCCAGATTGCCGCTTTCCGTCAGCCAGCGGCCGTTCGCAATGGAAGGGTCGGATGGATGGCCGTTGGCGGGCGACATGATGAACAGACCGGCGACGACCGCCAACGCGACGCTGCCGAGCAGCACGATCAATACGGAAGAACGCTTCATGTCGGTGTCCATTGTCTGTCGGGGTTTTGATGGGCAATGGTAATGGCCGGATATTGGTATCATGCGTCGCCATGTATCGATCGCCTGCGCTGATACACCGCGATACAAAAATAGTGGCCGAGATTCAGGCCTGTACCCGACATATATGACAGGAAGTCGCAATGGAAATGATCGATCATATCCTGATCGTCGACGATGATCGCGACATATGCCAGTTGCTCACGAAGTACCTGGAAAAGAGCGGTTACCGCGTCACGGCCGTCCCGGATGGAAGGCATATGCGCGCCGCGCTCGCCACCAAACACATCGATCTGATCGTGCTCGACCTGATGTTGCCGGGAGAGGACGGGCTGACGCTGTGCCGTCAGCTGCGGCGTACCGAAACCAAGACTATCCCGATCCTGATGCTCACTGCCCGGAACGAAGAGATGGATCGCGTGCTCGGCCTGGAAATGGGCGCCGACGACTATCTGACGAAGCCTTTCGCGGCCCGCGAACTGTTGGCGCGCGTGCGCGCGGTGCTGAGGCGTACGCGGATGCTGCCGCCGAACATGGACAGACCGGAAACCGTGCATCAACTGGCCTTCGGCGACTGGTTGTTCAATGTCGGTGCGCGTCATTTGCTGGACGCGACCGGAACGGTCGTATCGCTCAGCGGCGCCGAATACAGGCTTCTACGGGTTTTCCTGGATCACCCGCAGCGCGTGCTGAACCGCGATCAGTTGCTGCTGTTGACGCAGGGGCGGGATTCGGAGCCCTTCGATCGTTCCATCGATCTGCTCGTGAGTCGCCTGCGCCAGCGATTGCGCGAGGATGCCCGCGAGCCGAATTACATCAAGACCGTGCGCAACGAAGGTTATGTATTCACCGCACCCGTCGAAGTCAGAGGCTGAGCGCATGAACCGCTGGATCACCTTCCGCTGGCCGATGCCGCGTTCGCTGTTCGGCAGACTGATGCTGATTCTCACCGTGGGCCTGATCATCGCGCAGTTGCTGTCTTTCGGACTGGTGTTCTATGAGCGGACGCAGAGCTCGCTGGGCCTTATGGTGCGATATGTCGGCAAGGATGTCGCGAGTTCGATCGCCATTCTCGAACAGCAGCCTCCCGACAAGCGCGCGTACTGGCTGGAGAAGCTCGATCGACGCAACTACCGCTACACCCTCGGCGCGGTGGCGCAGGGCGGAGAGGTGTCTTCGTTCATTGCGAAACGGATCGCGGACTCGATCTCGACGGCGTTGGGCTCATCCTATCGCGTGAAAGCGACGGAGCTCGACGGCGACAACAAGCGTCTGCTGCTGCACCTGCAACTGCGGGACGGGATGCCGTTGACCCTGGAATTCACGCTGCAGGTCGTCCCTCTGTCGCCGTGGATGGTGTCCGCTCTGTGCCTGCAACTGTTGCTGCTGATCATGGTCAGCTGGTTGGCGGTGCGCTGGGTGACCAGGCCGTTGACCCGGCTGGCCGAAGCCGCCGATACCCTGGGCACGGACTTCGCTCCGCGCCCGCTGAGCGAGCGTGGGTCCGTCGAAGTCATCAGGGCGACGCGCGCATTCAATCTGATGCAACGGAGGATCCGCGATCACCTCAAGGAGCGCATGCAGATTCTGGCCGCGATCTCGCACGACCTGCAGACGCCGATCACGCGCATGCGCCTGCGCGCCGAACTGCTGGACGATGCCGATCTGCGCGACAGGCTGCATGACGATCTGAACGCCATGCAGATGCTCGTGCAGGACGGCATCGCGTATGCGCGGGATGGGCAGGGAATCACCGAGGCGGCGTGTCGCCTGGACCTGGATGCGCTGCTCGATAGCCTCGTCTACGATTACGTCAGCGCGGGCAAGGAATTGAAGCTGTCGGGCAGCGTCCGCGACCCCATCGTCACCCGTCCGAACGCTTTGCGACGGATCGTCGTCAACCTCATCGATAACGCCTTGAAGTTCGGCCACGATGCGGAAGTGCAGGTCGAGCGCGAACCGACGGGCGTGTCGATCCTGGTGCTCGATCACGGACCGGGCATCCCGGACGAGGAAATGCAGTCGGTCATGCAGCCCTTCTATCGCATCGAGAATTCCCGAAACCGCGAAACCGGCGGTTCCGGGTTGGGGCTCGCCATCGCACAGCAACTCACGCTCGCTCTGGGCGGCACTCTGAAGCTCATCAATCGGGAATGCGGTGGGCTGCAGGCGCAAGTTTTCCTTCCGGATGCGGGACCTGCGCAACAGATTCAGTAGGACAGTTGCACTTCGATGAACGCGGTGCGGTTGGGTTTCAGCGATCCGAAATAGGTCGCATCGGGGCCTGCGTAGTACTCGGCGCCCAGACGCAGCTTGGTGCGATCCGAAACCGCATA
>JAYUUH010000190.1:0-15171 GCA_043754745.1 Lysobacter sp. | reverse complement strand
ATCTGCGGCGGGCGTTGTCGGGGAACGAGTTCGATCTTCATTACCAGCCGATCGTGCGCCTGTCCGACGGCGTCATCGTTTCGGTGGAGGCGCTGCTGCGCTGGCGCGACGCGTTCGGGAATTTCATTCCGCCGTCGCAGTTCATCCCGCTGAGCGAGGAGTGCGGCCTGATCGTGCCGATCGGGGATTGGGTCATGGCCGAAGCCGCGCGCGCGCACGTCATGCTGGCGGACGCGGGTTTCAGCGATATCCCCATCGCGGTCAACGTGTCCGCCGTGCAGATGCTGGGCGGTTCGCTCCCGCAGACGTTGCGCCACATACGCCGGACCCATGGTCTGGGCCGCGAGGCGCTGCAGGTGGAGTTGACGGAGAGCGCGATGATGCGCCGGCCCGACGAGGTGCGCGAGACGATAGCCGAGTTGCAGCGCGAAGGCGTGTGCGTCGCTATCGACGACTTCGGCACCGGCTTCTCCAGCATGGCCTATCTACGGAACCTGGCGGTGGATTTCCTCAAGCTCGACCGCGGGTTCGTGCATGACGTGCACCGCGACGCGCGCAATGCGGCGATCTGCCAGGCGACGATTTCCCTGGCCCACGGTCTGGGGCTGAAGGTCATCGCCGAGGGCGTGGAGGAAACCGCGCAGCTGGAATGGCTCCGGAACAACGGCTGCGACTATGCGCAGGGCTTCCACATCGCTCGGCCTGCCGCGCTGGACGCACTCATCCAGCATCTGCGCGCGTACGTCGCACGCTGACAGCGCGAAGCGGAGAGCGCATCGGCACCGGGCGTCGCCATCTCCACCTGGTGGCGTTATCGTTGTCCCACATTTCCCTTCGACCGGACTCCAGTCATGCGCATGCTCGCTCTCTTCGCCCTGTCCACGCTCGCTGCGATCGCGCACGCCGGCGACGCCAAGCCTTACGGCAAGCCGCTGCCCGACGGCGCGTCCACGCCGATCTCGCAGGCGGTCGCCGATTTCGATGCGCACGCCGGCAAGCCCGCGCGTTTCAGCGGACGCATCGCCGAGGTCTGTCAGGCCGAGGGTTGCTGGATGGTGCTGGAGGACAACGGCCAGACCGCGCGGGTGATGTTCGCCGACCATGCTTTCCTGGTGCCCAAGGACAGCGCCGGTCGCGCCGAGGTCCACGGCGTGCTGTCGCGCAAGCAGCTCACGCCGGCGCAGGTGAAGCATCTGGAAGAAGACGGCAAGGGTCTGGCGGTATCGCCGGTGGAGTACCGGATCCTCGCCGACGGCGCGGTGCTGCAGGCGCCGTAAGCGACGCGATGCGGCCGGGCGCACCCGGCGTTCGATCGCGGGAATCCGCGATCGCGGTCGATCTCCCTTGCTCGAATCGCTTTGCGAAAGGACCGCTCATGACGCGACTGCAATCTGTCGCATTGGCCTGGTACGCCACCGGGCGTTTTTATCGTGCCGACGACGGACGTCTGGCCGACTACGGCTATTGTTCGGCGACAATGTCTTCACCGCGCAGTTGATCGAGAGCCGGGCCTTCGAGCGTGGCGGCCGTCGCCACGATCTCGCGCACAGTCTGGGCCAAGGCGTGACCCAGTTCGGCACCGCCGCGACCACGGCGATCATGCCGCCGCCGAAGGGCTACGACCTGGTGGTGCCGTTCACCGGATCGGCCATCGCGCTGGGCCCGGCCGGGTAGCGATGGCGTATCGAGGGGCGCCGGTGTTTCACACCACCAGCGCGGCCTTCAGCGGTGCGGCGCCGCTCCAGCGCGATGCCCGGCTTCGGGAAATCCGCGACATCGCGGATCAGGCGGGTCCAGTCGGTCATGCGCGGCTCCGGTCGGCGTGGACGCGCATCATGCCGCAAGCCGTGAGGATGCCTTGCGCGTGGGCCGACCACGCCGCAGCCATCGCATCGGATCGGATCGTTTTCCGATGGCGGTCCGGGGCCCCTCCCGCTTGCGGTCGGAGCACGGATATCGCGCGGAACGCACGGCCGCGATCGTCTTCACAAAACATCGTGCCTGCTGTGCGATCCTTGGCCGACGGATGGCGTGGGGGGCGGCACCGATCGCAGTCCCCTTGATGGAGAGACCACGTCATGTCGAAACGTCCCCTTGCCCTGGCGATCGCAGCGATCGCGCTCTCGTCGTCGTCCATCGCCGCCGCGCGGACTTACACCGTCGGACCGACGGGTCGCGACTACACCCAATTGTCCGCGGTGTTCACCGCCAACAATCTGGCCCCCGGCGATATCGTCGAAGTCGACGGCAATGCGATCTACGGCAGCGTGGTGGTAGGTAACGACGACGGCGGCGCAGCGGGCAACCCGGTGATCATCCGCTGGAAGCGCGCGGCGGGCGCGACCCGGCCGCTGCTCCAGGGCGGCACGCACACCATCAAATTCCAGCAGTCGAACCATGTCGTGTTCGAGGGTTTCGAAGTGCGCGGCGGCAGCAGTACCTGCGTATTCAGCGAAGCCCACGACGTGACCGTGCGCGACGCGGTGATCCACGGTTGCCCGGGGCACGGCATCCTCGGCGCCGATCTGAACTCCGGCTCGTTCACCCTCGAATACAGTGAAATCTACGAAGCTGGTTCGGGATCGACCCGCCACCCGATCTACATGCAATCCGACGAGATCGCGTATCCGGGATCGGTGTTCCGCATGCGCTTCAACTACATCCACAACGGCAACGGCGGCAATTTGCTGAAAAGCCGGCACGAGCGCAGCGAGATCCATTTCAACTGGTTCGAAGGCTCGGTCTACCAAGAGATCGAACTGATCGGCCCCGACTGCGAAACCCAGGCCAGCGGCTGGACGCGCGCGACCAAACGCGAAGACGCCGAGCTGGTCGGCAATGTCATCCTGCATACCTCGACGTCATGGCCGAATGCGATTCGCATCGGCGGCGACCTCAATGGTGCCAGCGACGGCCGCGTGCGCATGGTCGGCAACACCATCGTGTTCGACAGCCCCGGCACGCGGACCGCGGTCTACGTGCAACTGGGCGTGGGCAGCGTGGAGATGCACAACAACGCGATCCACCAGACCGGCGGCGCGGCGCCCGCGATCCTGCGCGAGAACACCACCGCCGATGCGCCGGTCTGCGCGCCGTTCGTCACCCAGCCCTGGAGCGGTGCGCGCAGCGTGTCCGGTACCCGCAACTGGGTGCAGACCAGCGCGACCCTGGTGCCGCCGGAATGGAGCGGCACCGTGCGCGGCAGCAATCCGGGCTTCCGCGACATTGCGCAGCGCAACTTCCGTCCGCTGCCGGACAGCCCGTTGCGCAACGCCGGCGCGAACCGGCCGCCGTCGCCCGCGGCGTTTCCGATGCCCTGGGCATTGCCGACGATGCTCTACGATCCGCCGCTGCGGGCGAAGCTCGCGATCGGCGACCAGCGCGCGCGCATTCCGCAGGGCTATTTCACTGTCGATATCGGCGCGCTGGAGGATGTGGATATCGACAGCCTGATCGGTCCGTTCGAGTTGCCGGGGTCGGCGCCCCTGCTGAGGCCGCGCCCGCTGACCAAGCCGGCCTTGCCGGCTTCCCCGCAGAAGATCGCGCCCTACAAGTACCGGACTCGCGCGCAGCGACGGTAGACTGGCGGTCCAACATCCGGCGTGGCGCAGGGGGCGCGGAGCCATGCTGAAGGCATTGAAGAGTCTGTTCGGCGGCGCATCCGCTTCGCGTTCGACACCCGTCGCCCGCGAAGCGACCGCATTCGCCGTGAGCGATATGCAGGGCAGCGACATGATCTGGTACGACGACACACGTCTACCGCTGCCGGTGTGGGAGGAGATCGCCGAGGCCGAGCGGCCCGAGTGGACGCCCGCGGTGCGCGATGCGTTCTGGACGGCCGCGGCAGGCCGCTGGCTGCAGGCGTTGGCGGCGAAACTGCCCGCAGTTTCGCCGCCGTATCGCATCCACGAATCCGCCGATTTCCTGCTGCTCTCGGCGCTGGACGACCGGCCGGTCGAAGTCTTCATGCAGTTCTGCCAGTTGCTGCGTCGTCGCATCGCGCGCAACCTGCTCGATATTGCGACCGAACGCAGCGGCGGCAAGCATGTGGTCATGGTGTTCGCCAGCGAGGACGAATACTACGATTACATCGCGCACTACTATCCCGACGATGGCGGCGAATATGCGATGTCGTCGGGCATGTTCATCCATGCCGGCTATGGCCATTTCGCGTTGTTCGAGGGCGACATGGAGCGCATGCAGCCGGTGATCGCGCATGAACTCACGCACTGCATGCTGTCGCACCTGCCGATCCCGGCCTGGCTCAACGAAGGGCTCGCCGTGAATACCGAGCAAGCGATCTTTCCGCATCTCGCCGACCCGCGTGCCGCGCTGTATCAACCGCACGAGATCAGGGCCAAGCATGCGGCGTTCTGGAATGCAGACACCATCCAGGAATTCTGGTCGGGAAAATCGTTCTTGCGCAGCGACGACGGCAATATGCTGTCCTACGATCTGGCCCAACGCATCACCGGCGTCGCCGCGAACAGCGATGATGCGTTCCGCGCGTTCGTGCTCGATGCCAACCAGCGCGACGCGGGCCTGTCGGCCGAGCATTGGCTCGGCTATCCGCTGGAACACCTCGTCATCCGGGTGCTGGGCGAGGGCGACTGGAGGCCCGACCCGGCGCGCTGGCAGGCGGGCACCGAGCGCGGCCAGTTCTGATCGAATCGCATGCCGACGACGGCGCGTTATGCTGCGTCCGATCGGCAGGGCCGACGACAACGCCACGAAGGAATCGCTCATGACCTATGTCGCGCAACATCTGCAACACGAACCCGCACGCAGCGATGTCGATGCGCTTCCAGGCGCCACCGTGCTGGAATTCGGCACGCCGTGGTGCCCGCACGGCACCGGCGCGCAGCCGCTGCTGGAAGCGGCGCTGTCGTCGCGCGACGACGTGCGGCATCTGAAGATCGAGGATGGCCCCGGCAAGCCGCTGGGGCGTTCGTTCCGGATCAAATTGTGGCCGAGCGTGCTGGTGCTGCGCGACGGCGAAGAACTGGGGCGTGTGGTGCGGCCGACATCGCAGGAAGACATCGAACGCGCACTGTCGCTGTTGTGAAATCACACTTCGTCGCAGGCGATGTCGCCAACGCGATGATCGATGCAGGATGCTGTTTCCGTCGAATGAGATGATTTCGTGAAGGTTGTGTTGCGTTCAGCGAAATCGGCGCGCATGCGCGTTCAGCTTGTCCCGTGCATCGCCCGTGCGACGGTGGATCCGCATCGCGGCCTAGCGTGATCTCCTCCGCGAGTGGTTAACACGATGTTGCACGCGCAGCCGCGGCATGGCATCGATTCATTCCATCGATTGCATCGTAGGCCCTGATCGAAGTGAATGACGCGTCGATCCTTCCTTCATGCATCTCCGGAGAATCAAGCCATGACCAAGACTTCCGAATTACGTTTGACGGGCCTGCTGGCCTTCGTCGCCGCGATCGCCGCTCCCGCCGCCTTCGCCCAGGACACCACGACCACCACCGACCAGGCGCAGGCCGCCCAGTCGCAGCCGGCGACGCCGGCCATCCCCGCCACGCCGGCCGAACCCGCCAAGAAAACCTGGGCCGATCTGGACGTTAACAAGGACGGCAATCTCGACAAAACCGAAGCCGCGCCGATCCCGACGCTGCAAGCGGTGTTCGACAAGGCCGACACCGATGCCAACGGTTTGCTCACCGGCGAAGAGTACAAGACCTATCTGGCCATGAACGGCGACGGCAAGGCCCGTCCGAAGAAATAAGCCCGATGGAAAAGCGCGAACCGACGCGAAGGCGTCATCGCACGAAGGGGGCGGCTGCAGGCCGCCCCTTTCGTTTCCGCACCAGCGGGATTCGGCTTCAATCCTTGCGTGGATTGCGCAGGGTGCGTTCGAACAGTTTCAACGTGCGGCGCCACGCATCGCGCGCGGCATCGGCGTCGTAGCGCGGCGTGGTGTTGTTGTTGAAACCGTGCTGGGTACCCGGCGGACGCAGCAGCGCGTAGCGGATGTCCGCCGCCTTCAATGCGGCTTCGTAGGCGGGCCAGCCCGCGTTGACGCGTTCGTTGTTGTCGGCCAGTACAACCAGCAGTTCGGCCTTGATCTTCGGTACGTCCTGCAGCGGCGCCGCGCTACCGTAGAACGGCGCGGCCGCTTCCAGCCACGGCAGCCGCGTGGCGAGGAAATTCGCGATGCCGCCGCCGTAGCAGAATCCGACCACGCCCAGTCGCCCGTTGCCGTGCTCGATGCCGCGCAGCATGCCGGCGGCGGCGATGAAATCCTCGCGGGTCTTCGCTTGATCGAGCTTGGCGAACAGCGTGCGCGCGTCGTCTTCGTTGCCCGGATAGCCGCCGAGCGGGAATAGCGCGTCCGGCGCGAACGCGATGAAATTCTCCAGCGCGAGCCGGCGCGCGATGTCTTCGATATGCGGATTCAGGCCGCGGTTCTCGTGCACCACCAGCACCACCGGCAGCGGCTTGCGGATCTTCGCCGGCTTCACCAGATATCCGCGCGCGGTGCCGTAGCCCTGCGGCGACGGGAATTCGACGTATTCCGCGACCAGGCGCTTGTCGTCGCCGGCGACTTCCTGCGCCGCGGCGAACTGCGGGCTGAGTGCGGCGAGCAGTCCGGCCGCGGTGGTGGCGCCGACCGCGAAGCGCGCCGCGCCGATCAGGAACCCGCGACGGTCGATCGCGCCGTGCACGTACTGGTCGAACAGGCGGAGTACTTCGGGGTCGAAGTCGTTGGCGTTCTGATCGGGATTTTTTGACACCGGCACAGACCTCTGGCGAACGTGGCGAGTGGGGAACATCCTGGACGACGCTTCCTACGGCGATGCGCCTGCGAAACCGTGCTGCCGCCAGGCCTCGAACACCACCACCGCCACCGCGTTCGACAGATTGAGGCTGCGGTTGTCGGGGCGCATCGGCAGGCGCAGGCGTTGGCCGTCGGGAAGGGCCGTTAGCACATCTTCGGGAAGGCCACGGGTTTCCGGTCCGAACAGGAAGGCATCGCCGGGCGCGAAGGCGACCCGGTCGTAGCGGGTGGCATTGCGCGTGCTCAACGCGAACAGCCGCGGTGGCGCCGCGTTCGCTTCGCCGATCGCCGCCAGCGCGCCATCGAGCGAATCGTGGACCCGCAGTTCGGCGTACTCGTGGTAATCCAGCCCGGCGCGGCGCAGTTGTGCGTCTTCGAGCGTGAACCCGAGCGGGCGGATCAGATGCAGCCGCGCGCCGGTGTTCGCGCACAGTCGAATGACATTGCCGGTGTTCGGCGGGATTTCGGGCTGATAGAGAATGACGTCGAACATGCGCGTCATTGTGCCAGCGGCCGATGGGTATTCCGCGTCAACGTCCCACCTTGCACGCCGCCAATGGCACTGCCGCCGCCGTTTGCCAGCGCTGCGGTTCGGCCGGCTGCGGCGCGTCCGGGAAATCGATCCGCGCCTCGATCTGTTCGCCGCGGCCGTCGCGGACATTGGTGAGCCCCGCGAAGCGACGCAGGCGCCGGTCGGTGGTGGTGTATTCGACCGAAATAGCAGGCGTCACCTTGCCGAGCAGGCCTTCGAGACGCAGTTCGAAACGCTGCACCGCGGCGTCGCCGCTGCCGCGCCGGCCAAGGCCGCGGACCTCGAACGACAGGCTGCGCCCGAACGCCGGCACCACGAACGCCAGCGGCCGCGATTTGCCCGCGCCCAGCTGCGACCAGGACTGGCGCAGGAATTCGTCGAAGCCGGCATCGGCCACCAGCGGGCCGTCGGAGGTGCGCAGCGGCCGCGCCGGTTTGCCGCCGGCCCAGATCAGGGTCCGGCCGCCCTCGCGGCGCAGGCCTTCGCGATAACCCCGCGCATCGACGAGTTCGAACTCCGGCGCGGTCGCCGAGCTGCGGTAGTCGATGCGCTTGCGCGCGAACGCGATGCCGTCGGGACAGCGGTACAGCACCAGACGTTCGACCGGCCGTTCGCCTTCATGGCGGAACAGGTGGTCCTCGCGATAGAGCAGGCGATCGCTCTTCGGGTCGCGGGCGTGGCCTTCGAACGACAGCAGGGCGGCATGGGACTGGCCCGCAACGGCGAGACTCAGGGCGAATAGAAAGCATCGTGGGCGCATCCGTGTCATGCCGATGGATACGGCGTCGCTCCGGTGCCGGATGCATCGCGGCAGGGGTTGCCCTACCAAGGCTGTATCCGGCCCTGCCAGTCCAGGAAACGGCCGCTGTCGTCCAGGGTCAGGCCGTCGATCACCCGCAGCAGGCCGGCGACCGATGCCGTGGCCGCGATCTGCGCGCCGTCGCCGCCCATGTCGGTCTGCACCCAGCCCGGATGCAGGGCGACGACGCCGATGCCGCGGTCGCGCAGCGCGTGGGCCAACAGCACGGTGGCCATGTTCTGCGCCGCCTTGCTGATGTTGTAGCTGGGCGTGCCGAACTGGCCGGTGCTGGCGATGGAGCCCAGCGTCGACGATACATTCGCCACCGTGGCGCCGTCGGACAGCGTGGAGGCCAGCGCTTCGGTCAGCAGCAGCGGCCCGCTGGCGTTGATGCGGAAACTGTCGTCCAGATGGGCGGCGGACAGCTGGCCGAAGCGTTCGCCCGAGTGCAGCACCCCGGCGTTGTTGATCAGCAGGTCGATACGCCCGCAGACCAGCGGCAGTTCGCGGACCAGCTCGGCCCTGGATTTCTCGCTGGCCACGTCCAGCGGCAGCACGTGCAGGCGCCCCGGGTATTCGCCGGTCAGCGCGTTGAGGGCGGCGGCCTTGCCCGGATGGCGGCAGGCGGCGACGACTCGGTCGCCGCGGGCCAGCAGCTGGCGGACGAATTCCAGACCGAGCCCGCGGTTGGCGCCGGTGACGAGACAGTGCTTGGCCATGCGGGCGGCTCCTTGGGTGGCATACGGTCGGCGCCGGCCGGGACTTGTGGCCTAGTGCCATGCCCGGACCGGGCCGCTAGCATGCAATGCCTGACAATCCATGTCCAAGCGAGCGTTATCCAGACATGCCCTGTCCCGGCGGGGCGGCTTCGCGGACGGAAGGGTTTCGAGCAGAACGCTCCAATAGACATCACCAGGCACGCCCGGCGCCCCTGGCGCCCCGCACCCACTTCACGTTTCAAGGAGTCATGCATGTCCATCGCCACTCCGCGACTGCCCGTGCTCAAGCACGGCCTGCTCGCGCTTTCGCTCACCGCCGCCCTCGGCGGCGGCCTGTCTTTGCTACCGATCGAAGCCCAGGCCCAGGCCAAGGGCGCGCGCAGCGCCGATGTCGACATCCCGTACCAGCAGTTCACGCTGCCCAACGGCCTGCGCGTGATCGTACACACCGACCGCAAGGCGCCGATCGTGGCGGTGAACATCTGGTACCACGTGGGCAGCAAGGACGAGCCGGCCGGACGCAGCGGTTTCGCGCATCTCTTCGAACACCTGATGTTCAACGGCTCCGAGAACCACCCGGGCGAATTCTTCGAGCCCTTCGAGCTGGTCGGCGCTACCGACCAGAACGGCACCACCAATCAGGACCGCACCAACTACTTCCAGAACGTGCCGACCACCGCGCTGGACATGGCGCTGTGGATGGAATCCGACCGAATGGGCCATCTGCTCGGCGCGATCGACCAGGCGACGCTGGACGAACAGCGCGGCGTGGTCCAGAACGAAAAGCGCCAGGGCGAGAACCAGCCCTACGGCCAGGTCTGGGAACTGCTCGGCAAGGCCATGTATCCCAAGGGTCATCCCTACAATCACAGCGTGATCGGCTCGATGGCCGACCTCAACGCGGCGTCGCTGGACGACGTGAAGAACTGGTTCCGCACCTGGTACGGCCCGAACAACGCGGTGCTGGTGCTGGCGGGCGACATCGACCTGGCCACCGCCAAGGCCAAGGCCACTAAATATTTCGGCCACATCCCGGCGTCGCCGACCATGGCCCAGCCCAAGGTCGATGTCTCGCCGCTCGCGACCGACTCGCGCTCTTCGCTCGCCGATAAAGTGCCGCAGGCGCGGATCATGCGCGTGTGGAACGTTGCCCAGGCCGGTACCGTCGACATCGATCGTCTGCAACTGTTCGCCCAGGTGCTCGGCGGCAGCCGCGCTTCGCGTCTCGACCAGCGCTTGTTCTTCCGGGACAAACTGGTCGACAACGTCAGCGCCAGCGCCGATTACTCCCAGCTCAGCTCGAATTTCATGATCAGCGCCACCGTGAAGCAGGGCGTGGACCCGGCCAAGGTCGAAGCCGCGATCGACGAAGAGTTGAAGGCCCTGCTGCGCGATGGCCCGACCCAGGTCGAACTGGATCAGGCCCGCGCGGTGACCAAGGCCGGCTTCATCCGCGGCGTGGAGCGTATCGGCGGTTTCGGCGGCAAGGCCGACGTACTGGCCGAATGCGCGGTCTACACCGGCAACCCCGGCTGCTTTCGCAACAGCCTGAAGACCCTTAATGGCGCTACCGTCGCCCAGCTGAAGGCCGCGGGCAACGCTTGGCTGGGCGCGGGCAAGGGCAGCCACACCTTGGTGGTCACCCCGGGCGAACGCAAGGCGCTGCCCGAAGACGCCGCGGTCACCCCGGCCGCGTTGACCCTGCCCGCCGTGGACAAGAAGTACAGGACCACGGCCAGCAAGGTCGACCGCAGCACCGGCGCGCCGGTCACCACCGTGTTCCCCGAACTGAAATTCCCGTCGCTGCAGCGCGCCACCCTGAAGAACGGCACCACGATCGTCCTCGCCGAGCGCAAGGGCGTGCCGGTGGTGCAGATGAGCTATCTGTTCGGCGGCGGCTATGCGGCCGACAAGGGCGCCAAGCTCGGCACGTCGAGTTTCGCGATGGGCATGCTGGACGAAGGCGCCGGCGATTACGACGCCATTGCGTTCGGCAACCGCGCCGAATCGCTGGGCGCCAACCTCAGCGCCGGCGCCAGCCTCGACGGCGCCAGCGTCGGCCTGTCCGCGCTGAAGCAGAATCTCGACCCGTCGGTGGCGCTGTTCGCCGACATGCTGCGCCGTCCGCGCTTCGACCAGGCCGAAATCGACCGCGTGAAGGCGAACTGGATCGCCGGCATCGCCCAGGAAAAAGCGCGTCCCAACGGCGCGGCGATGCGCGTGCTGCCGCCGCTGCTGTACGGCGAAGCGCATCCATACGCCATTCCCTTCAGCGGCTCCGGCACCGAAGCGTCGATCGGCTCGCTCAACCGCGACGACCTGCAGGCCTATCACGCAAACTGGGTGCGCCCGGACAACGCGACCCTGCTGGTGGTCGGCGACACCACGCTGAAAGAAATCATTCCGGTGCTGGAGAAGCACTTCGGCGATTGGCAGTCCGGTGGCGGCAACGTCGTCGGCAACGGCAAGATTGCGGAGGTGCGGATTCCGCGCAAACCGCGCGTGTATCTGATCGACCAGCCGGGTGCGGTGCAGGCCAATATCTATGTCGGCCAACTGGTGCCCTCGACCCGCGACCCGGGCGCGGTGAAGTTCGACATCGCCAACGCGGTGCTCGGCGGCGAGTTCTCCTCGCGTCTGAACATGAATCTGCGCGAAGACAAGCATTGGGCCTACGGTTCCTACAGCAGCGCTTCCGGCGCGATGGGTCAGCGCCCGTGGATGGCCTTCGCCGCGGTGCAGATCGACAAGACCGCCGAATCGCTGGCCGAGATGCGCCGTGAGATCGGCGAATACGCCAGCGGCAAGTCGCCGCCGAAGCCGGAAGAAGTCTCCAAGATCCAGTCCACCGAAATCCGCGGCCTGCCCGGTTCGTACGAAACCGCCGGCGCCGTGCTCGGTACCCTCGGCGGCATCGTCCGCTATGGCCGTCCCGACGACTACGTGTTCAAGCGCAAGGCCGAGATCGAAGGCCTCACCCCGGAGCAGGTGAAGGCCGCGGCGGCAGCGATCGATCCGGACGCGTTGACTTGGGTCGTGGTCGGCGATCTGAAGCAGATCGAAAAGCCGGTGCGCGCGCTGAAGGTCGGTGAAGTGTTCATCGTCGATGCGGATGGAAAGGCCGTGAAGAAGTAAGTCGGGGTTGTTGCCCGGCTCAGCCGATGCCCGCCATGATGGCGGGCATCGTTTTTTCAGGAGTACCGAATCATGTCTTCGCGGATTTCATCCTTGTGCACTGCCGCTTCGCCCGCTGTTGCTTGGCGCGCCGCCGCCGTCTTCGTTCTGACGCTCGCCAGCAGCGCCTGCACCTGGGTCCACATGGCGCCCGGCGCATCGAAGGTGCGGGTGGTCGAGCAGACGCCGTCCGGCTGCGACAAGCGCGGCGAAGTGGAGGTGTCGGTCAAGGACAGCATCACCTTCTACGAGCGCAATCAGCTCAAAGTGCGCGATGAACTGGAAACGTTGGCGCGCAACGAAGCCCCGGCGCTCGGCGCCGACACCGTGCAGCCGGTCGCGCCGCCGGCGTCGGGCGAACAGCGCTTCATTGCCTGGCGTTGCACCCGATAAGCGCGCCATGAGCCCGCGCAAAAGCGATAAGCAGCGCCGCGCCGAAATCAAGGAAAAGCGATTGGAACGCGCGGCGCGGCTGCAGTCCGATCTGCAGTCGCCGGATGCGCGCTGGACCGAGCCTGGCGTGACCCGCCCGCTGGGCGTGGAGCCCGCCGATCGCGTGCTGCTGGCGCGCCGCAACAACACGATCGGCCCGTTGCCTGAGTATTACGTCGACACCGCGTTCGCCTGCCGCGATTGCGGCGAAGATCAGGTTTGGACCGCGAAGCAGCAGAAGTGGTGGTACGAAGTCGCGCTCGGGCCGATCGACAGCCGGGCCGTACGCTGTCTGCGGTGTCGACGCGCGCGTCGTGCCGCGAACGACCGTCCCGGCGCCCATCTCCTGCGCGAACGCTGCGATCGCATGCGTGCGCTAGGCGATCGTCCGCCCGACGCGGCTGCATGGCGCGAGGTCGAAGACGCGCTCGCCGACAAATGGTGGGGGGTGCGCACGTCCGCCATCGCCACGCTCGGTCGCTGGGGCGGGACCCGTGCCGTCGAGCGACTCAAGGCCTGGGCGGAGATGCCGATGCCCAGGCGCTGGGGTGGTTGGGATTACGAGGCGCGTCGCGCTTCACTCAAGGCGCTGGGCGAATGCCTGCCGGCGTCCGAAGCGGGGTGGGCGTTGGAACTGTGGCTCAGCACTGAATATGTCGGGGAACTGCGGGATCGCCTCGCCGCCCAGCCGGTGGAGGTCTGGGACGTCGTGGTCGCAGCGGAGTGGCGTCGCGACGATCCTCAACGGCTGGCGCGTCTGCCGTGGCTGCTCACCGCATCGCCCGCCGATCACGCGCAGCAGCGCAGATGGCACGAGCGCTTCCGCAGCCATCCCGATGCCCATGTGCGCCACGCGGTCGCACATGCCTGGCAGAGTCCGGCCTAGCGAAGTCCGGCCTGACGGAATCCGGCGGGATCGTCTCAGCGCGCCAGGCTTTCCAGCCGCAGCGCGGTCTGGCCCATGTGGACCACGCCGTGCTCGCCGGGGGCGTGCACCTGCAGGCCGAAGCACGAGGATTCGAGCTTGTTCCATTCGCTCAGTTCGCCGCTGTGCGCCCATTTGCGCACGATCCGCAGGCTGTAGCAGCCGGCGGCTTCGGTGTCGGTGGGCTCCCATTCCACTTCCTGGCTGCCGAGGATGTTGATCTCGAACACAGCGCCCAGCGGCGAGCACACCTTGAAGTGTTCGTGGCCCAGGCCATTCACTGGCGCGCCGGTGTCGGCCTGCGACACCGAGACGAACAACAGCAGGACATAGCTGTCGTCGTGGACGGATTTGGATTCCTGCGATACCGCATCAACGATCAGTCGTGTCATCGAGCCTGTCTCCTGAACCTGGTCGGGGGGGCGCCAGCCGCCTGTAGGGGGCACGGCAAAATAGCGAGTGTGAAGCAGCCCCGGCTTGCCTGCCATGGGCCGATGGACATGGTCGAAGCCTGGTTGATGGGCGCCGGCCCATGGTCTACCGCGCACCCCCGGAAGCCCTTCGATACTGGGAAACGATCTTCCATCCATCTGATCGTCCCTGAACGGGCCCCGGCACCAAGCCGGAAATCTGGGCCGGATCCGTTTTTCGCATGCGCTGAGGCAGGGAAGCCGGTACCCTATACGGTTCCTGTCTGTTTTACGGCTGAAAACCTCATGCTGTTTCAACACGTCGCGATCGCCGGCCTGGCGCACATCGATGCGCCGCGCCAACTGACCTCCGCCGAGATCAACGCCCGGCTCAAGCCGACCCTCGACCGCCTCGGCATCAAGGCGAACGTGCTGGAAGACGTCGCCGGCATCCGTTCCCGGCGCCTGTGGGACGACGGCGTGGAAGCGTCCGACGCCGCCACCCTCGCCGGCGTGAAGGCCCTGGCTGATGCCGGCATCGATCCTTCGCGGATCGGTCTGCTGGTCAATACCTCGGTCAGCCGCGACTACCTGGAGCCGTCTACCGCCAGTATTGTCTGCGGCAACCTCGGCCTCTCCGACACCTGCCAGAACTTCGACATCGCCAACGCCTGCCTCGCCTTCCTCAACGGCATGGACATCGCCAGCCGCATGATCGAACGTGGCGAGATCGATTACGCCCTGATCGTCGACGGCGAAACCGCCAATCTCGCCTATGAGAAGACGCTCGCGCGCATGGCCAGCCCGGACCTCACCGAAGAAGAGTTCCGCAACGAGATGGCCACGCTCACCCTGGGCTGCGGCGCCGCCGGCATGGTCCTCGCCCGCGCCGAGCTGGCCCCCGGCGCGCCGCGCTACCGTGGCGGCGTCACCCGCGCTGCGACCCAGTGGAACAGCCTGTGCCGTGGCAACCTCGACCGCATGGTCACCGACACCAAGATGCTGCTGATCGAAGGCATGAAGCTGGCGACCAAGACCTTCGCCGCCGCCAAGCTCGCGCTGGGCTGGGTGGTGGAAGAAGTCGACGAATTCGTCATCCATCAGGTCAGCAAGGTCCACACCCAGGCCATGGTCGAAGCCTTCGGCATCGATCCGAAGAAGGTCCTGACCATCTTCGGCGAACACGGCAACATCGGCCCGGCCTCGGTGCCGATCGTACTCAGCAAGCTGCGCGAAATGGGCCGTCTGAAGAAGGGCGACCGCGTCGCGTTGCTCGGCATCGGTTCGGGCCTGAACTGCTCGATGGCCGAAGTCGTCTGGTGAACACGCTTCCCGGCGGCTCCGGCCCTCGGTAAAGTCGGACACCCAGCCCCCGGCCCTGGCC
>JAYUUH010000189.1:0-4993 GCA_043754745.1 Lysobacter sp. | reverse complement strand
CAGGCATTCCAGCAGTTTGGTGATCGCGGCCATGCCGGAAGCGAAGGTGATCGCGTCCTCGCCGCCCTCCAGTGCGGCCAAGGCTTCGCGCAGGCGGTCGTTGGTCGGGTTGCCCTCGCGCTGGTATTCGTAGCCGGCGATGCGTTCGCCGTCGGCGCCGTGGCGGAAGGTGGTGGCGAGATGGATCGGCGGCGCCACCGCGCCGGTGGCGGGGTCGGGCTCGTTGCCGGTGTGGACGGACAGGGTTTCGGGGCGATGGTGTCTCGCGCTCATGCCTGCGCCTCATTCGTGCGCAACTCGGCGAATGCTCCCCGAGCAGCTTCGACAGTGGCGGCGATCACCGCCTCGTCGTGCGCCATCGACAGGAAGCCGGCCTCGAACGCCGACGGCGCCAGATACACGCCGCGTTCCAGCATCGCGTGGAAGAAGCGGTTGAACGCCGCGGTGTCGCAGGCGGTGGCCTGGGCGTAGGTGTCGACTTTCTCCGCGGTGAAAAACAGCCCGAACATGCTGCCGACGCGATTGGTGGTGAACGGAATGCCGGCTTCGGCGGCGGCCGCTTCCAGCCCGGCGCACAGCTGCGCGGTGCGGGCATCGAGGGTCTCGTAGAAGCCGGGCGCCTGGATCAGGCCCAGCATCGCCAGGCCCGCGGCCATCGCCACCGGATTGCCGCTGAGCGTACCGGCCTGATAGATCGGGCCGCTGGGGGCGATCTGCGACATCAGTTCGCGACGGCCGCCGTAGGCGCCCACCGGCATGCCGCCGCCGATGATCTTGCCGAAGGTGCTGAGGTCGGGCGTCACGCCGTACACCGCCTGCGCGCCGCCCAGCGCGACCCGGAAACCGGTCATCACTTCGTCGAAGATCAGGATTGCGCCGTATTGCGTGCAGAGTTCGCGCAGATGCTGCAGATAGCCGGGCCGCGGCGGGATGCAGTTGGCATTGCCGACCACGGGTTCGATGATGACCGCAGCGACTTCGCCGCCGATCGCTTCGAACATCTGCGTGGCGGCCTCGAAATCGTTGAAGGGCAGGGTCGAGGTGAGGTCGGCCAGTGCTTTGGGCACGCCCGGCGAGTTCGGCACCCCGAGGGTGAGCATGCCGGAGCCGGCCTTCACCAGGAACGAATCGCCGTGGCCGTGATAACAGCCTTCGAATTTCACCATCCGCGTGTGACCGGTGGCGCCGCGCGCCAGACGGATAGCCGACAGCGTGGCCTCGGTGCCGGAATTCACCATCCGCACCATTTCGCAGCTCGGGATCAGTCGGGTGATGGTTTCGGCCATCGTCACTTCCAGCGGGTTCGGCGTACCGAAGCTCAGGCCGTTGCGCGCGGTGGCGATCACCGCTTCCAGCACCGCCGGATGGTTGTGGCCGGCGATCATCGGCCCCCACGAGCCGACGTAATCGATGTAACGGTTGCCGTCGGCGTCATACAAATAAGCGCCGTCGGAGCGTTCGACGAAAAACGGTTCGCCGCCGACCGATTTGAAGGCGCGGACCGGCGAATTGACGCCGCCGGGCATCAAGGTCTGGGCGCGGGCGAACAGGTCGTGCGAACGGTCGGTTTTCATCGGAATCCAGTGTGGAGTGGTAGGAGCGGCTTCAGCCGCGATCCATGCGGCCTGATCCGATCAGGAATGATCCAAGCACGCGCGATAGGCGCGCGCAGCGGCGGGTGGGTCGGGCGCATCGAATACACCGCTGATGACCCCAATGAGATCGGCGCCGGCCGCCACTACCGACCGCGCATTGTCGGGGGTGATCCCGCCGATCGCCACTCGCGGCACGCCGAAGCCGGCGCTGTCGCGCAGCAGATCGAACGAGGCGCGGCGGGCCTTCGGCTTGGTGCTGGAAGTGAACATCGCGCCGAACGCGATATAGCTAGCACCCGTTGTGGCGGCCGCACGGGCGCGGTCCAGATCGTCGTAGCAGGACACCCCGATCAGGGCGTCTGGCCCCAGTGCCGCCCGCGCCGCGCCTGCGTCGCCGTCGTCTTCGCCTAGATGTACGCCGTCGGCACCGATGGCCTGCGCCAAAGCCAGATCGTCGTTGACGATCAGCCGCACCCCGCGCGTCGCGCACAGGGCGAGCAACGCTTCTGCCTGCTCGCCGCGCAGTCCGTCGGAAGCGGATTTGTTGCGGTATTGCAGCAGGGCTGCGTGCTCGAGCACCGCGTCCACGCGCAAAAGCAGGCGCCAGGTGTCGGACTCGTCTGGCGTGATGAGATACAGCCCGCGGGTCCAAGCGCGATGCGGGGCAGGGTCTTCGTGCGGGACGGGGTGGGGTGGGGTGGGCGAAAAAATCATCGGTGGGCGCTTTCGGCGTTGGGCGCGGGATGGGAGAATGTCAGGCTTCTTGATCCTGGACATTATCCGATGAACGACACTGCTGCCCCCGTCGCCTACCGCACCTGGATGTGCGTCGTCTGCGGTTTCATCTACGACGAGGCCAAAGGACTGCCGGACGAGGGCATCGCCCCGGGGACGCGCTGGGACGAGGTCCCCGAGACCTGGACCTGTCCCGATTGCGGCGTGACCAAGAGCGATTTCGAGATGGAAGCGGCCTGAGAGGGCGCGTTCGCTCTTGGGCGGCAGGTCGTTTAGTGCAGTATCTGGAGGGTGAATGAGCAGTCGGATGCCGCTCAATGCAGCGGCGTTCGGCGCTGGCTGCCTTGTTCCACCAGTCGGTGACGAATCGCCTCGGCATCGTCGGCATCCGGCATCGTCTGCAGATAGCGCACCAGGTCGCGCAGCGCGCCGGCCCGGTGCCCCAGTTCCGAATAGCCCAGGCCACGATCGCGCAGCGCCTCGGCATTGTCCGGCACCAATCGCAGAATCCGGTCGCTGCAGCGCACCGCCCGGCCCCAATCGCTGCTTTCCACGTATAGACCGTGCAGATTCCGCAGCATCCGCACCAGGATCGCCCGCGGCGGCGCAGGATCGAGAATCTGCATCAGGGCTTCGTCCGGCACGTCCTCGCCGAAATGCGGCCGCGCCCGTTGGCGCAATTCATCGGCATTGAGAGGGCGTCCCCGATTGAACGGGTCCATCACCAGCACCCCATCGTCCACCGGCAGCCGGACCAGGAAATGGCCCGGGAAAGACACGCCATCCAAGGCCACGCCCAATCGGTGCGCCACTTCCATCTGGATCACCGCCAGCGAGATCGGATTCCCCAGTCGCCGGGTCAATACTTCGTTCAGATAACTGTTACGCGGGTCGTAATACTCGTCGTGGTTGCCCGCATAGCCTAGTTCCTCGAAGAGACGTCGATTGATCGCCTGCATTTTCAGGGGCGCGCTGTCGATCCGGTCGACTTCCGGCCGCAGCGAAGCCACGTGGGCCTCGACCAACGCGTTGCAGGCCGCAGGATCCAGGTCGGGATACTCGTCGTGAGCGATCAACAGCGCGCTGCCGAGCAGCGGCACTTGATCGTCGGCGAGGTCGGCTAGGGCCGACCAGTCGGGAAGCGTGAAAAAAGCGGTCATGCCCCAAGACTGCGGGGTGACCGTGTCGGGTACAAGCCCCGGGGACGCCGGATTCAGCGTGCAGGCTGGATGTCGGGGTCGAAGCTGATCTCGGCGCCATCTTTCAACCCCATCTTGGCCGCCTGCCCGGCATTCAGTTCCAGCACATAACGGGCGGGCGCATCGCTCGGATAGGGCGGGCAGCGGTTTCCGGATGAGCAGGGCGGGACATCCCGCTGCTGCGACACCAGTTTCCGCTGGTTGTCGAAATAGAGGATATCCAGCGGCAGCCTTGTGTTCTTCATCCAGTATGCGAGCGGCATCTCCCGTTCGTGGATGAACAGCATCCCGCGATCTGCGTCCATCGTGTCGCGGAACATCAGCCCGCGCGCGCGTTCGCCGTCGTCGTCCGCGACCTCAACCACGAAGCGCTGGCCATTCAATTCGACCCAATGCTCGCTCGCATTCCCGCAACCGCTGAGAAACATGCCTGAAAACAGCATCGCCACGTTCAATAAACGCATGTAGAAGCTCCTGAAAATGAAAGGTGACCATTGCGGTGATACGACATTACGACAAGATGAAAAAATCTCTTCCCAAATCGTTTGTTGCCGTGCACAATGCGCCCCCTTGCAGCAGTGACCGAACGGAAACCGAAGCGGGACGCAACAAAAAGCGCGCAAGGGGAGTTGACGAATTCCGATACTCCCCTACAATGCGCGGCCTTCGCAACGGTACCGGAAACGGGTCGGGACGAAGGTAAAGAAAAACGCGCTGGGGAGTTGACGGATTCAGAGATTTCCCTACAATGCGCGGCCCGAGTGGCGGATCGGAAACGATCCGAAGCAAAGGAAAAAACGCGATTGAGGGGTTGACGAAATTCGATACTCCACTACAATGCGCGGCCCGAGTGAAAGGATCGGAAACGATCCCAAACGAAGGAAAGAAAAACGCGCTGGGATGTTGACGAATTCTGATATTTCCCTATAATGCGCGGCCCACATCACGGCGTCTCGAAGAGCTTGAAGTGGGTGGGTCGAAACAGGAGGTAGGGTGTTGACGAGTCAGTCAAAACCCGCCATAATGTAAGACCTTCTCGGCAGCGACCTATGTCAGCAGTCGAAAGAAAAAAAATCGCAGCAGGGTGTTGACGGCAACGAAAAGCACCCTATAATGTGCGGCTCGGTCAGGCGCTTCGGCGGCAACCGAAAGAGACAAAAGGGATGAGGCGCTGAGGCCGATTCCGACGATCTTTGACAGTGTGCGCAGGTGACTTGTGCGGGCGTCTGACAAGTGGATGACTGTCCATTTTTGCAGACGTTCGAACAAGAACCAAATAGATTCAAAAGCATGCAAATGCATAGAAAGTAATTTGGAGCTTGGACGATCGCTGCACTCAAAGCTTTGGACTTCGGTCCGAAAAATTTAAGTGAAGAGTTTGATCCTGGCTCAGAGTGAACGCTGGCGGCAGGCCTAACACATGCAAGTCGAACGGCAGCACAGAGGAGCTTGCTCCTTGGGTGG
>JAYUUH010000188.1:0-5002 GCA_043754745.1 Lysobacter sp. | reverse complement strand
CCGAACGCGCCTATGCTTCTTGGATCCGCCGTTTCGTACTGGCGAACGATAAGCGTCATCCACGCGAGCTGGGGTCGGACGAGGTCGAGAAGTTTCTGACCGATCTGGCGGTGCGCGGCAATGTGGCCGCCAGCACGCAGAACCAGGCGCTTTCCGCGCTGCTGTTCCTGTATCGCGAGGTCTTGGGTCTCGATCTGCCGTGGCTGGAGGGCGTGACGCGCGCAAAGCGTCCGCAGCGGCTTCCGGTGGTGCTGTCGCGGCCGGAGGTGGAACGCTTGTTGACGATGCTGGACGGCGAAGTCTGGCTGATGGCGGCATTGCTGTACGGCAGCGGCATGCGGCTGATGGAATGCATGCGCCTGCGGGTAAAGGATATCGATTTCGAGCGTCGCCAGATCACCGTGCGCAGCGGCAAGGGCGCGAAGGATCGGCAGGTGCCCTTGCCGGACAGCTTGCGCGATCGATTGAAGACGATGGTGGAGCGAGTCAGGATACTGCATGCGCAGGATGTCGCTGATGGCTACGGCGCGGTCTGGTTACCGCATGCGTTGTCCAGGAAGTATCCGGGTGCGGAGCGTGAGTTCTCTTGGCAATACGTGTTTCCCGCGCGCTCGCGGTCGGTTGATCCGCGCAGCGGCGTCGTTCGGCGGCACCATGTCGATGAGGCGGTGCTGCAGCGTGCCATGAAGGTCGCTCGCACGCGCGCCGGTATCGACAAGCCGGTGACGCCGCATGTGTTGCGGCATAGTTTCGCGACGCATCTGCTGGAATTCGGTACCGATCTGCGCACGATCCAGGCGCTTCTCGGGCACAAGGATGTCGCGACCACGCAGATCTACACGCACGTTTTGAATCGCGGTGCGGGCGGCGTGCTCAGCCCGCTCGATCGCTGAGGTCGCCATGCTCGATCCGCGTTTCGCATTGGCCCTGTTGATGGGCGTAGCGGCCTGCCTGTTGCTGCCGTCGCCGCCCGAGGCATGGTTGCTGGGACATGTCGCCCTGATCGCGGCACTCGCCATGTGCATGCGAGGCGGCTGGCGGCATCTTGCGATCCTTGCGCTGGGTTTCCTTCTCGCCGGCGCGCATGCCTCGTTTGCATTGAGTCGACAGTTGCCCTTGGCGATGGAACATCGGCAGGCGGAACTGACCGGCACCGTCATGGAATTGCCGCAGCACGAATCGCGCCGGACCCGGTTCGTGCTGAAGGTGGACGACGCAAGGTCGCAGCCGGAAGCGCTGCGCGGACGGCGGGTGCGGTTGGCGTGGTACGACGATTTCGATCTCGACGATAAGCCGGTGGATGCGCCGCGTCTGCGCATCGCCGCCGGTAGCCGTTGGTCGCTGTCGGCGAAATTGCGCGCGCCGCGCGGGTTGCGCAATCCCGGCGGCGTCGATGGCGAGAAGCACGCATTGGTCGAACGGATCGTGGCGACCGGCTATGTGCGCAATCCCGAGTTCGCGCGTGAATTGACCCGGCCTCGCGGAATCGATGCATGGCGCGAAGCGATGTCGGCGCGGATCGCGGACGCGGTGCCGCAGCCGTCTTCGCGCTTCGTGCGCGCGCTCGCGCTGGGCGATACGCGGGCGCTGGACGACGAGGACTGGGCGCGGTTGCGTGCGACCGGGTTGACCCATCTCATCGCGATTTCCGGGTTTCACGTCGGTCTGGTCGCGGGGTTCTTCGCATTGCTGGTGCGCGCGCTGTGGTGGTGTTGGCCTGCGCTGGGGCGCCGCGTGCCGCGGCCGCAGGCCACGGTGTTGGCGGCGTTGTCCGGCGCGGCGTTGTATGCCGCGCTGGCGGGTTTCGCGCTGCCGACCGTGCGTACGGTGCTGATGATCGCCGTTGTCGCCGCGGCTCGCCTGTCGCGCCGCGGCTGGCGTCCGGTCGACGCACTGTCGCTGGCGATGATCGCGATCCTGTCGCTCGATCCGCTTTCGGTACTCACCGCGGGTTTCTGGCTGAGCTTCGCTGGCGTCGCTTGGCTGGTCTGGTGCATGCCGCAGGGCGGTGGGCATCCGCTGCGTGAATTCCTGGCGGCGCAGGGCGTGGCGACGGTGGGATTGCTGCCGTTGACGGTGGTGATGTTCGGCCAGGCATCGCTGGCGGGGCCATTGGCGAATCTGCTCGCCATCCCTTGGTGGAGCCTGCTGGTCGTGCCCCTGTCGCTGATCGGCACGGGTCTGGAATCCCTGCATGCCGGCTGGGGCGCGCCTGTGTGGCGATTGGCGGCGACGGTGTTCGATCCCAGCTGGTCGCTGTTCGTGTGGCTCGGCGACAGCCCGCTGGCGCTCTGGTGGCTGCCGGAGCCGCCGTGGTTCGCGCTGCCGTTGGCGCTGTTGGCGGCGTTCTGGTGCCTGCTGCCGCGCGGAGTGCCGGGTAAACCGCTGACGCTGCTGTTGTGGTTGCCGCTGCTGTGGCCGGATCGCGAACTGCCGCGTCATGGCGAGGCCGAACTGGTCGTGTTCGACGTCGGACAGGGGCTGTCGGTGCTGGTGCGCACCGCGAACCATGCCCTGGTCTACGACATGGGGCCGGCGATCCCGGAGGGATTCGATGCAGGCGAACGCGCGGTCGTGCCTGCGTTGCGGGCCTTGGGAGTCGGGAAGCTCGACGCTGCCGTCGTCAGCCACGGCGACAACGATCATGCCGGCGGTTACGCCTCAGTGGCCGATGCGTTTACGATCCAGAGGAATTTTTCGCCCGAGGCCAGCGGGCTGGACGCGAAGATTCCGGGCCTGAAGGCCTGTCGCGCCGGACACGCCTGGACCTGGGACGGCGTGCGCTTCCGTTTCCTGCACCCCCCGCCGCATTTTCCCTACCTGCGCAACGAATCGAGCTGTGTGCTGCGGATCGAGAGCCTGCACAGTGCGGCCCTGCTGACCGGCGACATCGGTCACGTGATCGAGCGCGACCTGCTGCGACGCGATCCGGCCGCGGTGCGGGCGGAGGTCGTGCTGGTCGCGCACCACGGCAGCCAGGGGTCGTCCGACCCCGGGTTCGTCGCCGCCACGGGGGCGCGCTGGGCGCCGGTGTCGGCCGGCTACGGCAACCGCTTCAAGCATCCCAAGCCGCAGGTGGTGGACCTGTGGCGCCATCATGGCGCGGACATGCCGGTGACGGCGGAGGCCGGCGCCCTGCGGCTGCGGCTTGGTCGGGGCGGCGTGGTCGTGCAGACCGAGCGCAGCCGCCATCGCCGGCTGTGGGATGCGGTCGGCAGGCAGGCGAGGGCGGCTCAGTTATCCTATCCCCCTGAATGATCTGAACTTGAGCGGCCCCTGGCCGGAGGATGCGACGTGCTGGAACTGGTCAAGGCGGGCGGTTGGCCGATGATTCCCTTGCTGCTGCTGACGGTCGTGGCGCTGGGCATCATCCTGGAGCGGTTCTGGAGCCTGCGTCGCAAGACCGTGCTGCCGCCGGGGCTGGGCGCCGAAGTCCGGGCCTGGGCGGCGCGCGGCAATCTCGACCCGACCCACATCGACTCGCTGCGCCGCACCTCGCCGTTGGGAGCGCTGCTGGCCGCCGCGCTGGACGTGCGCAACCGGCCGCGCGACCAGATCCGCGAACGCATCGAAGATGTCGGCCGCCATCTGGTCCACCGGATGGAACGTTTCCTGAATGGCCTGGGCACCATCGCTGCCGCCGGCCCGCTGCTGGGCCTGTTCGGCACCGTGGTCGGCATGATCCAGATGTTCCTCGGCATCCTCGACAGCGGCCTGGGCGACGTGAACCAGCTCGCCGGCGGCATCGGCAAGGCGCTGATCTGTACCGCCACCGGCATGATCGTGGCGATCCCGGCCCTGATGTTCCACCGCTACTTTCGCGGACGCATCGCCGGCTATATCGTCGATATGGAGCATGAGGCGATCCAGCTGCTCGACACCCTGGATACGCCGCGCAACGCTTCGGCGCCGATGTCCGCAGGCGCGCGCGGGATCACGCCGCCGGTGTCCGGGACCTGAGAGCCTGTTCATGGCATCCCCATACGTCGCGTTGCGTCACAAAGCCGCTCTGGGAGCCGCGCGTCGCGCAGCGCCAGACTGGCGGTCTGGTCAAGCGGCGCGCGGCTCCCAGAGAGGCTTTGCGGTGCAACCCGCAGGGCTGCCCCGGAAGGGCCGCAGCGCCGTGTCCTCGTTCGGTCATGGATCGACATCCATTCCCTCACTTCTCCTTAGCACTGCGGCCCTTCCGGGCAGCGCGGCGCATGGGGATGCCATGAACAGGCTCTAACATGCGCATTCGCGATTTCCGCGCCGACGACGAGCCCGAGATCAATCTGGTGCCGCTGATCGACGTGATCCTGATCCTGATCATCTTCTTCGTGGTGACCACCACTTTCGACGCGCGCTCGGTGTTGAAACTGCAGTTGCCGCAGGCGAACGGCGAGCCCAGCGAAGCGTCGGCGAAAGCGCTGAGCGTGCTGGTCAACGCCGAGGGCCGCTATTTCGTGCAGGACCGCGAAGCGCTGCGCACCGATCTGGAATCGCTCAAGCGCACCATCGTCGAAGTCGCGGGCGACGACCGTAAACGCCCGGTGTTGCTGCGCGCCGACGCGCGCACGCCGCACCAGTCGTTGGTCACCGCGCTGGACGCGCTGGGCCAGCTCGGTTTCCGCCAGATCAGCATCGCGACCGCCCCGGAACAGCGCGCTCCCGCCGGGGCGGCCACGCCACCGGCGACAAAGAAATGAGCAAGTCCGGATGAGCAAGTCCGACCGCGCCCCGGCGTGGCCGATCTATCGGCGGCTGCTTGGATTTGCTGTGCCGTACCGCAAGCTGCTGTTGTTGGCCTTGGGTGGCATGCTGATCGAAGCCGCGGCCGGCTCGGCGTTCATAAAACTGATGGAACCGGTGGTCGACGAGACTTTCATCAGCAAGAACACCGAGCTCAGCCTGATCCTGCCGCTGGCCATCGTTGGTTTGTTCGTGATCCGCGGCATCGCCGGCTATCTCACCGACGTGTGCATGGGTACATCCGCGCGCAGCATCGCCCGAGATCTGCGGG
>JAYUUH010000187.1:0-1702 GCA_043754745.1 Lysobacter sp. | reverse complement strand
GAAGCGGTTGATGTCGCCCAGCGGCTGGAACTGCTGGTGGGCCTGGTCGACGGTGAGATCGATGTGCAGCAGTTGGAAAAGCGCATACGCGGCCGGGTGAAATCGCAGATGGAGAAGAGTCAGCGCGAGTATTACCTCAACGAACAGATGAAGGCGATCCAGAAAGAATTGGGAGACCTCGACGACGCACCGAACGACATCGAGGAAATCACCCGCAAGATCGCCGAAGCGGGCATGCCCAAGCCGGTGGAAACCAAGGCCAAGGCCGAACTCAACAAGCTCAAGCAGATGTCGCCGATGTCCGCCGAAGCCGCGGTAGTGCGCAATTATCTGGATTGGTTGCTTGGCGTACCCTGGAAGAAGCGCACCAAGATCCGCAAGGATCTGAAGGTCGCGCAGGAAACGCTCGATGCCGACCATTACGGCCTCGAAAAGGTCAAGGAGCGCATCCTCGAATATCTCGCGGTGCAGACCCGCGTGAAACACATGAAGGGCGCGATCCTCTGTCTTGTGGGCCCGCCGGGCGTCGGCAAGACTTCGCTCGGGCAGAGCATCGCCAAGGCGACCAATCGCAAGTTCGTGCGCATGTCGCTGGGCGGGGTGCGCGACGAAGCCGAGATCCGTGGACATCGTCGTACCTACGTCGGCTCGATGCCGGGCCGCATCGTCCAGAACCTCACCAAGGCCGGCACCAAAAATCCGCTGTTCGTGCTGGATGAGATCGACAAAATGTCGATGGATTTCCGTGGCGACCCGTCGTCCGCCTTGCTGGAAGTGCTGGATCCCGAGCAGAACAATGCGTTCAACGACCATTATCTGGAAGTCGATTTCGATCTGTCCGAAGTGATGTTCGTGGCGACATCGAATTCGCTGAATATTCCGGGTCCGCTGCTCGATCGTATGGAAGTGATCCGCATTCCGGGTTATACCGAGGAAGAAAAGCTCAATATCGCAGAACGCTACCTGCTGCCCAAACAGTTGAAAGCGAACGGCCTGAAAGCCGGCGAGCTGAAGATCGCCCAGGATGCGATCCGCGACATCGTGCGTTATTACACGCGCGAATCCGGCGTGCGCAACCTTGAGCGCGAGATTTCCAAGATCTGCCGCAAGGTAGTGAAGGAGATTGCGCTGGCAGGCCCGCAGCCGAAAGGCAAGGGCGTCAAGGCGGTGAGCGTCACCGGCAAGAATCTCGACAAATACCTGGGCGTGCGCCGCTTCGATTTCGGTCGCGCCGAAAGCGACAACGAGATCGGCATGGTGACTGGCTTGGCCTGGACCGAAGTCGGCGGCGATCTGCTGCAGATCGAATCCACGCTGATGCCCGGCAAAGGCCAGTTGATTCTTACCGGTCAGCTCGGCGACGTCATGAAGGAATCGGCCTCGGCGGCGCTGTCCGTTGTGCGTTCGCGCGCGGAGCGGCTCGGCATCGACGTCGATTTTCTGCAGAAGATCGACGTGCATCTGCATGTGCCGGATGGCGCGACGCCGAAGGATGGTCCCAGTGCAGGCGCCGCGATGACCACCGCGCTGGTCTCGGCATTGACCAAGGTGCCGGTGCGGTCGGACATCGCGATGACCGGCGAGATCACGCTGCGCGGCAAGGTCACCGCGATCGGTGGATTGAAAGAAAAACTGCTCGCGGCACTGCGCGGCGGTATCCGCACCGTCCTGATTCCCGAGGAGAACCGCAAGGACCTCGCCG
>JAYUUH010000186.1:0-15272 GCA_043754745.1 Lysobacter sp. | reverse complement strand
CATGAAACTGAAAATTACAACCGTGGGCAATTCCGCCGGTGTGATCCTGCCCAAGGAACTGCTGACCAGGATGCGTCTGGAAAAAGGCGATGAACTGTATGCGCTGGAAACCCCGGGCGGCATCGTCTTGACCACTTACGACCCGGAACTGGCGGCGCAGATGGAAGTGGCCGAACGCGTCATGCGCGAAGACCGGCAAGTTCTTCACAAGCTGGCGCAATAGGCTGGCGCGATGATCGTCTGGATTAACCAACGGCTGGCCCTTGCCATCCATGCTCGTCAGCTTGCCGAACACGGCGGCAGCACAGGTGTACGCGACGAGGCCCTGCTCGACTCCGCGCTCGCACGTCCTGAGCAATTATTCGCATACGGCGACCCACCGCCCGATATCGCCGCGCTATGCGCAAGCCTGGCATATGGTTTGGCGCGAAATCATCCCTTTGTCGATGGCAACAAACGCACTGCCCATGTCTGCTACCGCGTCTTTCTTGCGCTCAACGATGCTGAACTCGCCGCGTCGGAAGAAGAGAAATACGTTGCAATGCTGCGCCTCGCCGAAGGGAACCTATCGGAAACCGGATTCGCCGATTGGCTGCGCGAACATCTGGTGCTGAATGCAAAAGGCAACGTCAACGAGCCGCAGGCGGCATACCAGCGCTGACACAGCACAATGGCCGATACTTGCGAACGTGAGTATCGGCCACCATTCGGTCGGCATCCATCCGCGGCATCGAGAGTCGCCTGCAATGGCGGCAGCCCCCACCCATCATTCAAGCTCCTCATGCACGACGACACTCCGTTCGATCTTTTCGGCCCTGCTCCAACTCCAGAGAAGAAATCGCTCGCCGCCAGCGCTGTGGCCGCGAAGCGCTCGCCGCTGCAACGCGAGTTCGACCGCCTGACCGGACGGATCGAAGCGGGTCAGGCGTTGCTCGCCGCATGGCAGCAGCAACCGGCCGTGATCCTGCAGAAGTACCACGCGAAGGTGGAACCGGTCCTGCGAGAGCTCACGGATGCGCAGAAAACCCTGGTCGTACAGCTCGACGCGCTGCTGACCTCGCCGCAGAAAGGTCTGCGCATGACCGCGCGTCGCCGCAGCGCGCTGACCGACTGCCTGCTCGATCTGATCGACAACGTCATGGCGCACGGCGCCGATGACACCCTGACCGATATCCACGACCGCCACAGCGACACGCCTATGGTCGAAATCGAGAAGGAGGACGAAGCCGAGCGCGAGGCGGAGATCATCGAGCTGTTCCGGCAGTTGGGTGAAGCCGGCATTGAACGGCGTGCGGACGAATCGCACGAGGCCTTCGTGGAACGCGCCCAAGCGCGGCTGTTCGACGCGATGGAAGCCAAAGAGCGCAGGAAAGACGCCCAACGCCAGAAGCGCGCCGACAAGCGCTCTGCGAAAAAGAACGCCAGGCAGCACGCGAAGACGCCGCCGCCGTCAAGCAACGACGACGATGCCGCAGTACCCGGACCCGATCTGCTGCGCACGCTCTATCGCAAACTCGCCAGCAGCATCCACCCCGATCGCGAACCCGACGCGGCTGAAAAGCGGCGCAAGACCGAAGCCATGCAGGGCCTCAACACCGCATACCAGAACAAAGATCTGCTCTCGCTGTTGAAATTGCACAATCGGACCCTGCAGAGCGACCCCGTCGCCGACAGCTTGGCAGAAGACACCTTGCGCGAATACAACGCGCTGCTCAAGGCGCAGCTCAAATCGCTGGAATCGGATATCGCACGCGCCATCGACGACGCCACGCCACCCGGCATCGCGATGATGCATGGCCGCATCAAGCGCCCGGAACAACTGCAACAGCTGATGGACGCGGACATTCTGAAGATGGCGAGTACCGTCGAAAGCGTGCGCGCCACCGTACGCGATCTCGATAACCCGAAGCTGCGGGCCAATGTGATCCGCGATCTCGTGGAGATGGCCGAGGAACGCCGCGCGCTGGATGCGTACGACGAAATCCTGGGAAATTATTTCCGTTGACGAACGCGACGCGAAGCATCCTGCGCATGCCCTGACCGGCAGGCGCTTACCCGAACCTGCGCAGTTCCGCCGTTTCCTGGGCACAATCCGCTGTCTCCAGCCACGCATGGCCCTGCAAAGCGGCCACCATCACATCGCTGCCCAGCGCCAACTCGGTGTCCTCGGCGCGCTCGGCCAGACGACGCAGGCGCACGAATCGCGGATGCAGCGCATCCGCCGCAGCGAGGTCGGCCTGCGCAGCCGCGAGATCGAACTCGGGCACCATCATCTGCGGCTGCGCGGCCATTGCCGCCAGCATCCGTCGGCAGAACGCCTCGGATTTTTCGCCCATCCTGGCCAATCCGGGCTGGATATCGGGCCGCAGCGAAATCAACATGCTCAACCGCGATTCCAGCGCATCGAGCGCCGCATCCACCGCCTGCAGATCCTCGGCGGCGAATGCCAGCGACATCCGGGCCTCCGACAAACGCACGTCCATCCCACACCTTCCGTCGTTCACGGGCGAATTCCCGCGGTGCAGACAGCATCGCGAAACGATGCATGCCCCGATATCGGAGGACCGCACCACGTCGTGTAGGGATTTTCCGATCGTCGCACAGACCGTGCAGGGTGAGTACCACCAGAAACATCGTAGCCGCGACGCCGGCAAGCTCTTGCAGGAGCGACGCGCCGCGACACCTCTTTAGTCGAAGCGCGTAGGACGTCCTGGATCAGCGCTGTGGATCAGCGCACAGATGTCATCATTCCTCGCCCGCCAGGAACCACACCGGGCGCAAGGGAAACCTGCGGCGCGCAGCATCGCCCAGCTTGGAGTAGTGCGCTGTCCAGAGTTCGACGAATTTGCTGGTGTCCAGCAGGGTGATGCGACGATGCGACTGTCGTGCCTCGAACTCGGCATCGCGCGTGAAACCGGAGAGTGCGACGAACAGACCGACATCATCTTCGCCCAGCACGGCCATGAAACTACGCAGGCCGGTGACATCGATACGCGATGAGCCGGCGTTGCGCTTGACCTGCACCTTGATGCGCGGGGGACGCGAGCCGATGGGATCGTTGTAGGCGAGGATATCGATGCCGCCGTCTTTGCCGGGCGGCGCCACCCAGCCGACGTGGTAGCCCATAGCGCGCAGCAGCTCGGCCACCAGTTCCTGGAAGTCGTAGGCCGGCATCTGCGCCAAGAATTCCTCGATCTCCTTCCAGGCCATGTCTTCGGCCTGCTCCAGCGTGATGCCAGCGGAATTCTCTACGGCCTCGTCGGGATCCGCCTCGGCCTGCTGATCGGGCTGGGCCTTGCGCCAAACCCAGTAGAGTTTGTCCGCGCGCCGATAAAAGGCTTCAGGATCGGGAATCGACTGGAATGCGGCCCGCCCCTCATCGCTGACTGACCACATGCCCTTGTGCTTCACCAGCCATCCGGCCTTGACGGCGGCGACGGTGCCGAAACGGACGATGCGTTCAAAACGCCGCCCGCCCGAGCCGTAGTCGCCGGACTCGTATTCGGTCAGACCGACCGCCTTTTCGAGGGATTTCAGCGCATCGGCCGCGCGCATGCCTTCGGGCTGATCGATGAGGATCCTGAAAAGCGTGCGGATGAGCAGCCCGGTCCTTGCTTTGGTCACTTCTGCCATGAGTCCCCCCTGGGTTAGGCCATAGCACTCTAACCCCCAGTCCGCGGCGACTCAACGCGCCTCGCCTCTCGACCGTTACTGTCGGAAATGGCAGTTTGCTGCGTACGGAAGATAACTATGCAGGGGATGCATTCATGGACAACGTGCGCGAAACGCTCCGCCCGGGCAAGCGGAACCGGATTATGGATCTGGTGCATGAAACTGGGATCGACGTTTCGGACTGGGCGAATTACAGAGGGAGATCACCGGCCGCCAATCCGAATATTGCTATGAGTGGATTTTTCGCGACGAGCGCACCACCACGATCTGCCTGTGGTTTCGCAACATACTGCAGGGCGAATCTGGAGTTTTGCAGTATCGGCTGAATCCGCGTGGATACGCCGAGAACCTGCGCGGCCATACGGGGCGCGCCGGCATCGTGCGCCGTGCTCTTGCGTTGGACGCTGGCCTGCACGATGCGTTTTCCCGCAATCTTCCGCTGCGGGTGATCGTGGTCAAAGGGACGCAGGTCGATCTGGAAAAAGAGACGAAACGCAGTTCACGCGTTGATCGACGGCTGCTCGATCCTCAACCATGGCATGTCGCCGAATTCAACGGCGCGTCCGGGATGACACTGTTGCAACGGGCAGCGCCCATGCCGCGCTTCGTGGATCAATTCGACATCAGCTTTGAATCTGGAACGGACGCGGAAACCCGCCAGCGCATGGTCAACGTACGCGATCGTTAGGCATCCGTCAGGGCTGGCCCTCACGCGCGCGGGCGGCCGGTGCGAATACTGCGGCTGCGATGGCTTTCAACGCACGGATGGAAGCCTGTACCTCGAAACCCATCACATCGTCCCGCTGCATGAGGGCGGCCCGGATTCGGTCGGCAATGTCGTTGCGTTATGCCCCAATCATCACAGGAAAGCGCATCACGGTATGGATCGACAAGTCATCCGCGAATTTCTGTCGTGTTCTGTGCGGCACAAGATCGCTACCCTGCAATAGCGAAGACCTTGCAATGGCGAAGACCCCACGATGCGGGGCCTTTTTGGATGCGCAGATCGGAACGCTTGAAGCAGGTCCCTCGCCTTCAGCTCGGGATGACAGGCAGGGTTCCCGAACCCTTCCGATCTTTTCGATCAGCCTGTTCTTCCGATCTTTGCGATCAGGCAAACGGGTCGCGCAGCACGATGTTGGCGTCGCGGTCCGGGCCGGTGGAGACAATGGCGAGCGGGCAGCCGGCGAGTTCTTCGAGCGAGCGCAGATAAGCGCGTGCGGCGGCGGGGAGTTTGTCCCATTCGGTGATGCCGGCGGTGGATTCGCTCCAGCCGGGGAATTCCAGGTACACAGGCGTGCACTCGTCCCAGCCGTCGGCGTCCAGCGGCGCGTATTCGGTGCGCTTGCCGCGGTATTCGTAGGCGACGCACATTTTCAGCTTCTCCATGCCGTCGAGGATGTCGAGCTTGGTGATGCACAGGCCACTGATGCCGTTGATGGCCACGGCGCGCTTGAGCGCGACGATGTCCATCCAGCCGCAGCGACGCGGGCGGCCGGTGGTGGCGCCGTATTCCTGGCCGCGGTCACGGATGCCCTGGCCGATCTCGTCGTCGAGCTCGGTCGGGAACGGGCCGCCGCCGACGCGCGTGGCGTAGGCCTTGGCGATGCCGAGCACGTAATCGATGGCGTCCGCGCCCACGCCGGTGCCGGCCAGCGCGCCGCCGATGGTGGTATTGCTGGAGGTGACGTAGGGATAGGTGCCGTGGTCGATGTCCAGCAGAGCGCCCTGCGCGCCTTCGAACAGCACGCGTTTGCCCTGCTTGCGCAGCTCGTGCAGGATGCCGGCGACGTCGAATTTCATCGGTTCGACGTATTCGCCGAACGCGAGTGCTTCGTCGAGGGTTTTTTGGAAGTCGACTTCCTCGACCTTCAGGTAATTCTTGAGCACGAAGTTGTGGTAATCGAGGGTGCTGCGCAGTTTTTCCGCGAGTTCCTTCGGATAACTGAGATCGGCGACACGGATGCCGCGACGCGCGACCTTGTCTTCGTAGGCCGGGCCGATGCCGCGGCCGGTGGTGCCGATGGCGCTCTTGCCGGCGGCCTTCTCGCGGGCCTGATCCAGCGCGATGTGGTACGGCATGATGATCGGTGTGGCCGGGCTGATCTTCAGGCGACTGCGCACTTCGACGCCGTTGGCTTCGAGTTCGGCGATTTCCTTCTGTAGTGCGCCGGGGTGCAGCACCACGCCATTGCCGATCAGGCACAGCGCATTGGGACGCAGGACACCGGAAGGAATCAGGTGCAGAACGGTCTTCTTGCCGCCGATCACCAGGGTATGGCCGGCGTTGTGGCCGCCCTGGAAGCGGACGACGGCGCCGATATCCTGCGTCAACAGGTCGACGATCTTGCCCTTGCCTTCATCGCCCCACTGGGCACCCAACACGACTACTGACTGACCCATTTCGTACTCCGGAACACGTTATAGGAGCGGCATTAGCCGCGAATCCGGTCGCAGATAGCTGTAATCGCGGCTTGACCAGCCATTCGGCTGTTGAAAGCCACCGCTCCTACAATCGTCCGACACGGAAAAAGCCGGCGGGGCAGAGGCCCCTTCCGGCTTTTGTGCATTCTCCGGGTTTCGGGGGGCTGGGGCCACCCTTTCGACGGATTTCTTGCGACGCATTAAGACATGGATCCGTATGGCGGCCGTTCCCGCACCGAAGATCCGGTTCGTTCCAACGTCAGTGGCGAACGAAATACAGCGCCGTCAGCCCACCAGCCAAAATCAGGCCGCCGATCAAGCGCAGTTGCTGCGGAGGCATGGCCAGCAAGTGTTCGGCCGCCCGCCTCCAGACGCTGGGGAAGGCGAACAATGCCAGCCCTTCGAGCACAGCGACGAGGGCGAGTGCGGCCCAGAGGTCGGTCATGCGCGATGTGGCTCAGCGATCGCTGCGCATGTACTGCAGGAACGGGTCGTCCTTGTCGAGCACGATCACCGCGTCGCCATCGGAGAACGAGCCGCGGTAGGCTTCGAGGCTGCGCTGGAACGCGTAAAAGCCGGGGTCGGCGTTCGCGGCAGTGCCGTAAATGCGCGCGGCCTCGCCGTCGCCCTCGCCTCGCATCACCTGCGCGTCGCGTTCGGCTTCGGCCAGGATCACGTTGCTGTCGCGGTCGGCCTTGGCGCGGATCTCGTTGGCCTGCTCTTCGCCTTCGGCGCGGAGCTTGCTGGCGACCTGCTGGCGCTGCGCGCTCATGCGACGGTAGACGTCGCGGATGACCTGGCTGTCGGTGGGCAGATCGATCTGCTTGATGCGCAGATCGATGATGCGCACGCCCAGCGTGGCGGCGGCCTTGTTGATGGCGGCGAGTTGCGTACCCGCGATCTTGCTGCGTTCGCCCGACACCACCTGCGACAGCGTGCGCGCGTTGATCTCGTTGCGCAGCGAGTCCTTGATGATCGGTTCGAGGCGCGCGATGGCCACGCTTTCGTCGCCGGCGGTCGCGCGGTAGAAGGCGCGCGTATCGCGGATCTGGCCGACGGCGAAAAAATCCACGCTCACGTCCTTGCGTTCCGAGGTGAGGTAGCGCTCGGGCTGCGCCGGCAACACCTGGAAACGGCCATCGAAGATGCGCGCGCTTTCGACCAACGGCACCTTGAAGTGCAGGCCCGGGCGGAGGTCGCTGCGTACGACCTTGCCGAGATTGAGCACGATGGCGGTATGGCCTTCGCGCACGATGAAGACCGAGCCGAGCAGCGTAAACAGCACGGCGACGACCAGTGGAACCAGGACTGACATTCTCATCGGCTGCCTCCTCCGTTGCGACCTGCGCTGCGGGCCTTGCGGGCGGTGGTGGGTTCTTCGGGCGTTGCGGTGACGGTGGGCGCGATCAGCTCCGGCGGCGGCGCTTCGGCCCCGGTCGGCGCCGCGCCGCGACCCGGCGCGACCGGCATGTACAGCAGCTGACGGCTGTCGCCGCCGACGATCTTGCGGTTGTCGGCCAGCACCTTCTGCACGGTTTCCAGCCACAGACGCTTGCGGGTGACTTCCGGCGCGCCGCGATACTGCTGCAGCAGCGAAGTGAAGCGCGAAGCGTCACCGGTGGCGCGGGCGATGGAGGCGGTCTTATAGCCCTCGGCCACGGTGCGGGTGCGGGCGGCCTCGCCTCGGGCTTCCGGCACGATCTTGGCGGCGTAGGCGCGGGCCTCGCTGATCAGGCGATCCTTGTCCTGCTGGGCACTGTTGACGTCGTCGAAAGCGGGCTTCACTTCTTCGGGCGGCCGCGCGTTCGGCAGGTTGAGCTCGGTGACGGCCAGACCGGTGTTGTAGTTCTGGAGCGATTTCTGCAGACGGACGCGCGCGGCCACGGCCAGCGCGTCGCGCGCGCCCAGCACGGTGTCGAGCGTAGAGCGGCCGACCTGTTCGCGCACCGAACTGAGCGCGGCCTGCTTCAGCATTTCTTCCGCATCGCGCGTGCCGAACAGCGACAGGCGCGCGTCGTTGATGCGGTACTGCACGTTGATCTCGACCTGGACAATGTTCTCGTCGCTGGTCAGCACCGGCACGCTGTCGCTGTAGTTCTTGATCTCGGTGGCGTTGACCTTGTAGACGCTTTCGATCGGCCACGGCAGCTTGAAGCCGGGGCCGGGGGCCATGGTCCGCGAATATTTGCCGAATTGCAGCACGACGCCGCGCTGCTGTTCGGTGACCAGCACGAAGCAGCTGAAGATCAGCCAGAGCGCGACCAGACCGCCGACCCAGCGCAACGGGCTACCGCCGCCCGCACCGTCGAAAAAACCGCGCAGGCGCGCGAGGATCTCATCCACGCCGCCACCGCCGCCACGACCGTTCTGGCGCGGTTTCCAAGGTGAGCGATTCCCGCCCCCGCCGGAAGAAGAGTCGTTGTTGTTACCGGGAGTATTCCAGGCCATGCCTGCTCCAAAGCGAATGCGCTCCGCAGGAATGCGGGCGGGGGGTGCATATTACAAGGGAAGCTCGTCGTCGCCCTGCGGCAGCAACGCCTCGAAGGCGTCTCCGCCGGGGCCGGCGGCCAGTTTTTCGGCATCGCTCAACGCCAGATCGACCTCGATCGTCCAGCCGCCGTCGTCGTCGTGCGTTTCCGCGCGCACCGCCTCCAGTTCGTACAGACGCGCGCGCAGTCTGCCGGCGCGTGCCGGCAGGCGGATTGTGCCGGCGATGCGACGCAGGCCCAGCCGCGCGACCAGCGCTGCGCGCAGCAGGTCGAGACCTATGCCGTCCCGGGCCGAGAGCCAGACCCGTTCGCGCGCGATCTCGTCCAGGCCATGGTCGGCGACCGGCTCGCCCTCTTCGATCGACCGCACGGCCGGATCGTGGCGCGGCACGGGGCCTTCGACCCGGTCGATCTTGTTGTAGACCAGCAGTTGCGGAATCTCGCCCGCGCCGATTTCGGCCAGCACCGCGTCGACCTGGGCGATGCGCTCGTCGCGCAGCGGGTCGGCGGCATCGATCACGTGCAGCAGCAGATCAGCTTCGCGCGCTTCGGACAAGGTCGAGCGGAAGGCCGCCACCAGATCGTGCGGCAGGTCGCGGACAAAGCCGACGGTGTCGGCCAGCATGGCCGCGCCGCCGGGCAGCGCGATCCGGCGCACGGTCGGATCGAGGGTCGCGAACAGTCGGTCGTCGGCATACGCATCGGCGCCGGTCACGAGATTGAACAGCGTGGATTTGCCGGCATTGGTATAGCCGACCAGCGCCACCCGGGGCAATTCGCTGCGGACGCGCGCGCGGCGCATCTGGGTGTGCTGCACTTCGACTTTTTCCAGCCGCTTCTGCAACTGCTCCACCCGCTTCTGCAGCAGGCGGCGATCGGTTTCGAGCTGGGTTTCGCCGGGGCCGCGCAGGCCGATAGCGCCGCCGCGCTGGCGTTCGAGATGGCTCCAGCCGCGCACCAGGCGGGTAGCCATGTGCCGGAGCTGGGCGAGCTCGACCTGCAGCTTGCCCTCATGACTGCGCGCGCGCTGGGCGAAGATGTCGAGGATCAGGCCGGTGCGGTCGACCACGCGACGGCCGAGCGCCTTTTCGAGGTTGCGCTCCTGCACCGGGCTGAGGGTGTGGTTGACCAGCACCAGGTCGGCGCCGGTGGCGTCGGCCGCGGCCTTGACCTCTTCCAGCTTGCCGCTGCCGATCAGGATGGCGGCGTTAGGACGGTCGATGCGGGCATGCAGCAGCGCAGCGACCGTGGCGCCGGCAGAACGGGCGAGATCGGCGAATTCTTCCAGCACATCGGGTTCCGGCGGGCCGCCGGCATGGGTCTGGATCAGGAGCGCGATTTCGCCCTTGCGGGATCGTTCGAACAAACCGGGGGATATCCGTGGCGGAAACAGATGCGCAGTATGCCGCGCGTAGCGTCGCAGCGCGCGTCCGCATGACGAATGGCAAGGGACGGTGGCGCCGCAGCGGACGGGCTCACCTGATCGCAGGACCAGCCCCACGACGCGGCCGGCGGCATCGAAACGCCGCCGGCCGCGGGATCCCGGCAGATATCAGTCGGCGGTGGCGGCGAGAACGCCGCTAGTTTCATCTTCGGTTTCCGACGAATGCACATAGCCGCCGCCCGGACCCACGCGCACGTTGCGCGCCGGCACCACGGTGGAAATCGCGTGTTTATAGACCATCTGACTGACGGTGTTGCGCAACAGGACGACGAACTGGTCGAACGATTCGATCGTGCCCTGCAATTTGATGCCGTTGACGAGATAGATCGATACCGGAACGCGCTCACGGCGCAAAGCGTTCAGGAAAGGATCCTGCAAAGACTGCCCCTTCGACATGGTGTTCCCCACTTTGGGTCTTGTTATTGGATGCAACATGATCGTGACGATTGCATGATTGAGTGTTGCCGGCAGCCCGGTCGCATCGCGACCCGCATCCCCTGCCGGACAACCGGATGGTTACACAACTGCGCGTGAACCGGAAGCCGGCCAAGGTCGCATCGGCCCGCACCGCGACAACCGTCGCAGCGGGGCCGGTTCAGGCTTTCAGGAAGCCGCGCAGCGCCTCGTCCAACCGCGAGCCATCGATCGCGGGATCGAGCCAGCGCAGATCGAGCGCACCGCGCAGCCAGGTCAGCTGGCGCTTGGCGAGCTGGCGGGTGGCGAAGATCGCGCGGTCGCGGAATGCGGTCGCGGAATTCGCGCCGTCGAGATGTTCCCAGGCCTGGCGATATCCCACCGCGCGCAGCGCAGGAAGATCCAGCGGCGCCGGGTGCATGCGCAATTCCGGCAATGCGCGCAGGGCGCGGACCTCGTCGAGGAAACCGGCATCGAGCATCGCGTCGAAGCGATGCTCGATGCGAGCATGCAGCACCGCGCGGTCCTGCGGCGCCACCGCGAGTTTCAGCGCGCGGCACGGAAACATCTGCGCTGCGGCGGCGGATTCGCGCTGCCAGTCGCTGATCGCCCGGCCGCTCAGCCGATACACCTCCAGCGCACGCTGGATGCGCTGCGGATCGGTGGCGTGGATGCGCGCGGCGGCGACCGGATCCACTTTCGCGAGTTCGGCATGCATCGCCGCCCAGCCGCGTTCGCCGGCTTCCGCTTCGAGCTGCGCGCGCATCGCCGGATCGGCCTCGGGCATCGGCGCCAGCCCTTGCAGTAACGCGCGGAAATACAGGCCGGTGCCGCCGGCAAGAATCGGCAGGCGGCCGCGCGCGATGATGTCTTCGACCGCAGCGCGCGCATCGTTGGCGAAATCCGCCGCCGAATACCGCTGCCACGGATCGCGCACATCGATCAGGTGATGCGGCACCGCCGCGAGCTCGTCGGCAGTGGGTTTGGCCGCGCCGATATCCAGTCCGCGATACACCAGCGCCGAATCGACGCTGACGATCTCGCCGTCGAAACGCTGCGCCCACTCCAGCGCAAGCGCAGTCTTGCCCGAGGCGGTCGGGCCCATCAGGGCGATGGCGAGCGGGCGGGTATCGGTGGTCATCGGCGCCAGGATTCGATGCGAGTCAAGACAAATGTCATCCCGAGCCGAAGGCGAGGGACCTGTTGTTTGTTTGCGCCCGGATCTATGCGAAGCAGGCCCCTCGCCTTCGGCTCGGGATGACGAACATTTTCAGGTGCTGCGGCATCAGGAGATGCGTGTTCAATACCCATGAACCTTCAGCGTCTCCATCACGCCCTTGTGCCGGAACTGGACTTCGTCCGAGGGCGCCTTGCCGATGCGGCTCACCAGCAGGATCGCGACGCACGCGGCGATCACGCCCGGCACCATTTCGTAGAGTTGGCTGCCGTGCTGGCCGACCGCGATCTCCTTCCAGAGAATCACCGTCACTGCGCCGGCCAGCATGCCGGCGAACGCGCCGTTGCGGGTCATCCGCCCCCAGAACAGCGAGAACAGCACCACCGGGCCGAACGCGGCGCCGAAACCGGCCCACGCATACGACACCAGCCCCAGCACCTTGCTGTCCGGATCGCGCGCGATCCAGATCGCCAGCAGCGCCACCATCAACACCATCGTGCGACCGAACCACACCAGTTCGCGCTGGCTCGCGTTCGGGCGAAAGAAACCCTTGTAGAAATCCTCGGTGAGCGCGCTGGAACACACCAGCAACTGGCACGAGAGCGTGCTCATGATCGCGGCGAGAATCGCCGACAGCAGCACGCCTGCGACCCAAGGATTGAACAGCACGGTCGCGAGCTGGATGAAGACGCGCTCGGAATTCTCGGCGACCGGGCCGACCTGGTTCGGATGCGTCGCGAAATAGGCATTGCCGAAGAAGCCCACCGCCATCGCGCCAAACAGGCAGAGCACCATCCACGTCATGCCGATCCGACGTGCCTTGGGAATGATGGTCAGTGAATCCGCGGCCATGAAGCGCGCGAGGATGTGCGGCTGCCCGAAATAACCCAAACCCCAGGCCAGCAGCGAGACGATACCGACGAAACCCAGCGCGCCGCCCTTGAACCAGTCGAGCTTGGCGGGGTCGGTTTGTTCGATCAGCGCGAGGCTGGCATCGACGCCGCCGCTGCCCAGCACCACCATGATCGGCGTGAGCACCAGCGCGAAAATCATCAGCGACGCCTGCACGGTATCGGTCCAGCTCACCGCGAGGAAGCCGCCGATCAGCGTGTAGAGAATGGTCACCGCCGCGCCCCACCACAGCGCTTGCGCATACGGTACGCCGAACACGCTTTCGAACAGCCGCGCGCCGGCGACGATGCCGCTGGCGCAATACACCGCGAAGAACACCAGGATCACGACCGCCGAAAAGACCCGCAGCACCTTGCTGCGATCCTCGAATCGATGGGTGAAATAATCCGGCAAAGTCAGCGCGTTGCGGGTGCGCTCGGTGTAAATGCGCAATGGGCCGGCCACGAACTTCCAGTTGCACCACGCACCGATGATCAGGCCGATCGCGATCCACGCTTCGGACACACCGCCGAGGTAGAGCGCACCGGGCAGGCCCATCAGCAGCCAGCCGCTCATGTCCGAAGCGCCTGCCGACAGCGCGGTCACCACGCTGCCCAGCGAACGTCCGCCAAGGATGTAGTCGTCGAAACTGCGGGTGGAGCGCCAGGCCCAGAGGCCGATCAGGATCATCGCGATCAGGTAGATGCCGAAAGTGATGAGGAGCGGCTGGCCAGCGGTCATGTCGAGGTCCGGGATCGTTGCGGATGGCGCGCAGCATACCCCGGCGGGTCCAGCTGCGATGCCGCGGCCGGCCGCCTGCCCGCTTGCAACTGCGCGGGGTTTGCGTACGCTTGGCCGATGCCTCTGTGGAAACGTCTCGGGTTCCTGTTCGTCTTCGTGGTGCCGGCACTGATGCCTGCGGCCGCGTGGCTCGGCGCGCGCACCGGCCATGTCGACGCGATGGCTTGGTTCCCCCTGTTCTTTCTGTTCGTGCTGCTGCCCTTGGCCGACTACGGCCTCGGCCACGATCCGCGGAACCCCGATGCAAAGCAGGCGGAGGCGCTCGAGGCGGACGGCTGGTTCCGGGCGATGACGCTTGCGGCGCTGCCGGCACAGATAGGCGTATTGGCGTGGTCGGGATGGCATTTCGCGCAAACGGACTTCGGCGCCGCAGGCATCGCCGGCTGGCTGCCGTCGCAGGGCATCGTCGGCGGCGTGCTCGCGATCAACGTCGCCCACGAACTGATCCACAAGGACACCGCGCTGGAACGCGCAGCCGGCGGCCTGCTGTTGACCAGCGTCGGTTACCACGGCTTCAAGATCGAACACATCCGCGGGCATCACGTGCATGTGTCCACGCCCGAAGACGCGTCGAGCGCGCGCTTCGGTCAATCGTTGTGGCATTTCCTGCCACGCGCCCTGGTCCGCAACACCTCGAATGCGTGGTCGCACGAAGCGCGACGCCTGGACAAGCAGGGCAAACGCTGGTGGAGCTTCGACAACGAACTGATCCGCTGGACGGTGCTGTGGCTGACGCTGGCGGCGATATTCGCGACCTGGCTGGGGCTGGCCGGGCTCGCGTTCTTCCTCGTGCAGGGCTTCATCGCCGCGTGCTCGCTGGAGATCATCAACTACATCGAACACTACGGCCTGGAACGACAGCGACTGGCCGACGGACGTTACGAACGCACCACTCATCTGCATTCGTGGAATTCGGATTATCTGATCAGCAATCTGCTGCTGTTCCAGCTGCAGCGGCATTCCGACCATCACGAAACCCCGCGTCGCCGCTACCAGGCCTTGCTTCATCACGCCGACAGCCCGCAGTTGCCCGGCGGTTACGCCGCGATGTTCCTGCTCGCGCTGTGTCCGCCGCTCTGGTTCCGGATCGTGGATCCGCGGGTGCGGGCGTTCCATTCGTCCGTCGGATCGCGCTGAGCCCTGCTCTACTGTGGCAGTTGAACCTCGAAAACGGCATATTGGAGGCCCGAAAGCGACATTCTGGTTCGATCTGGATGCAATGCTGAAGCGCCCCGCGTTGCACGGAACGGATTAATCATCGTCCGGCCAACGTATTACTGGCGTTGATGACGCGACGCCGCGCGGAACCTGCACTCCGTTCACCGCATGCCAGATCTTCAACGCATCCACGGTCGCGGCCACGTCGTGCACGCGCAGCAGCTTCGCGCCGCGCTGCGCGGCGATGACGTGCGCGGCCACCGAACCGTGCACGCGATCGTGCGGATCGGTGCGGCCGGTCAACTCGCCGATGGTCCGCTTGCGCGACAACCCGGCCAACACGGGCACGCCCAGATCGGTGAAGCGGTCGAGTCGCGCGAGAAGCGCGAGATTGTGCGCGGTGTTCTTGCCGAAGCCGAAGCCGGGATCGACGACGATATTCTTCTTCGCGATGCCGGCCATTTCCGCCGAGAAGATGCGCTCGGCCAGGAAACGGTGGACCTCAGCGACCACATCGTCGTAGTCCGGGGCCGCCTGCATCGATCGCGGCTCGCCCTGCATGTGCATCAGCACCACCGGTACGCCGAGCGCCGCAGCCGCATCCAGCGCGCCTTCGCGACGCAGCGCATGGATATCGTTGATCATGCCCGCACCGGCGGCGACCGCCGCCCGCATCACTTCGGGCTTCGAGGTGTCGATGCTGATCGGCAGCGCGGTTTCTTTCGCGAGGCGTTCGATCACCGGAATCACCCGGCGCAGCTCTTCCTCCAGCGACACGTCGTCCGCGCCGGGACGGGTGGAT
>JAYUUH010000185.1:0-5035 GCA_043754745.1 Lysobacter sp. | reverse complement strand
TCGCCTGCTGCGACATCGCCATCGGCGTGCCGGAATCGAAATTCGGCCTGACCGAAAGCAAGCTGGGGCTGTTGCCCGCGGTGATCTCGCCCTACGTCATCGCCGCGATCGGTCCGCGCCAGGCCCGACGGTGGTTCGCCACCGGGGAACTGTTCGACGCCGCCGAAGCCCATCGCATCGGTCTGCTGCACGCGGTGGTGCCGGCCGACGCACTCGACGCTGCGGTGAACCGGCAGATCGATCTGCTGCTCAAGGCCGGGCCGTCGGCCGCGGGCGCGGCCAAGCAGCTGGTCCGCCGGGTCGCGGGCGACACCGACCGTAACCGCCTGGACCGCGACAACGCCGACCTGATCGCCCGCCTGCGGGTGTCGGCCGAGGGCCAGGAAGGGCTGGCCGCTTTTCTCGACAAGCGCAAGCCCGGCTGGTCGCCCTGAGCCACGGCGCAAGCGCCAGCCCGTGAACACGTTTCCGCACAGCGCCATCACACAAGGACCGCACATGCTCGATCACCTCGGATTCAACGTCGGTGACTACGCCGCCAGCCGCGACTTCTACCGGCAGGCGCTCGCGCCGCTGGGCTATGGCGTGGTCATGGAAGTCACTCGGGAGATGAGCGGCGGCTACGAAGGCTGCGGCTTCGGCCCCGCAGGACGACCGCAATTCTGGGTCGGCAACAGCGGCAGCGATGCCCACGCGGGCGGCATGCACATCGCCTTCATCGCGAAGTCGCGGGCCGAGGTCGATGCGTTCCACGCGGCCGCGATCGCTGCCGGTGGCCGTGATAACGGTGCGCCCGGCCTGCGCCCGCACTACCACCCGGATTACTACGGCGCCTTCGTGATCGACATCAACGGCCAAAACATCGAGGCGGTCTGCCACGCGCCCGAGGCGTTGACGTGATTTTGTCCGGCGCGACCTCGCCGGTTCTGAATATCGACGATGTCGAACTGGTTGACCTCGGCGAACGTGCACGCCAACGCGGCGGTGAGATGCCGACCGCGCGTTTCGGCGGACGCATCGGCGCGATCGCGCCGAAGATCGGCGCAAGGAAACTCGGCTACAACCTCACCGTGGTCGAACCCGGCAAAGCGGCCTTCCCGAAACATTCGCACCGCGTCAACGAGGAAATGTTCTTCATCCTCGAAGGCCGCGGCGAACTGCGGCTGGGCGATACCGTGCATGCGGTGCGCACCGGCGACGTGATCGCCTGCCCGGCCGGCGGCACGGACACCGCGCATCAACTGTTCAACACCGGCGAGGTCGAGCTGCATTTCCTCTCTGTGAGCACGATGGCGTTCCCCGAAATCTGCGAATATCCGGGGTCGGGCAAATTGAACGTGATCACCGGCATGGGTGCCGACGATTTCCGTCACATCGCGCGCCACGGCGAAACTCTTGACTACTGGGACGGTGAAGCGTGAGCACGCACGCTGTCAGTCACGAGTGGCTCAAAGCCCTCCCCTTCAAGGGGGTGAGAGTGGATTGTTTGCGAGCCATTGGCTCGCATCCACTCGAACGGCTGAGCGGAGCGAAGGCCGGACGGGTTGGGAGGGGATGGGTTGAAGGACAGAACATGAAAGGCCAAACGAATCCGAAGATTCTCAAACAGTCGCTGCAACGCACACTGCGTAACGGTATGACGGACGCCGAACGGAAACTCTGGTCCGTGCTACGTGGAAAGCAATTACTGGGCTGCAAGTTCAGACGCCAACATCCCTACGGCGACTACATCCTCGACTTTGTATGTCTCGATTACCGTCTGGTGGTCGAAGTCGACGGAGGACAACACCTTGATTCCGAACGCGACACAGCACGCGACACATTCATGAAGCAGTCCGGTTTCACGGTTCTCAGATTCTGGAACCACGATGTCCTATCGGATACGGTTTCGGTCGCGGATGCCATCTACCGCGCCATCCTAGATTTGCAAGCAACCCATCCCCTCCCCAGCCCTCCCCTTGAAGGGGAGGGAGACAGACAACCCCCTCCATACTCCAACCCTCGCCTCAATGGAGAGGGAGAAAAGGCGCTTTGATGTTTTCCAAGATCCTCATCGCCAACCGCGGCGAAATCGCCTGCCGCGTGATCCGCACCTGCCGGCGGCTGGGCATCCGCACCGTCGCGGTGTATTCCGACGCCGACGCCGACGCGCAGCATGTGCGGCTGGCAGACGAAGCGCGGCATATCGGCGCGGCGCGCCCGCAGGAAAGCTATCTGCGCGGCGATGTCATTCTCGAAGCGGCGAAGGCGACCGGCGCGCAGGCTATCCATCCGGGTTACGGATTCCTCAGCGAGAACGCCGATTTCGCCGACGCGGTGGAAGCGGCCGGCATCGTCTTCATCGGCCCCAAAGCGGCGTCGATGCGCAAGATGGGCAGCAAGGCCGGCGCGAAGGAATTGATGCAGGCCGCGGGCGTGCCGGTGGTGCCGGGCTACACCGGCGAGGATCAATCGCCGGCGCTGCTGCATCGCGAAGCCGACGCGATCGGCTACCCGCTGATGATCAAGGCGGCGCACGGCGGCGGCGGCAAGGGCATGCGCATCGTGCGCGACACGGACGAATTCCTGGCGAATCTGGAAAGCTGCCAGCGCGAAGCGCGCAACGCCTTCGGCCGCGATCGCGTGCTTCTGGAGCGCTACGTCGAGAAGCCGCGCCACATCGAGATCCAGATCTTCGGCGACGCGCACGGCGACGTCATCCATCTCAACGAGCGCGAATGCTCGGCGCAGCGCCGTTACCAGAAAGTGCTGGAGGAATCGCCCTCGACCTTCCTCACGCCCGAGCTGCGGCAAGCGATGGGCGCGGCGGCGGTGCAGGCCGGACATGCGATCGATTACCAGAACGCCGGCACGGTCGAGTTCATTGTCGGGCCGGACGGTAGCTTCTACTTCATGGAAATCAACACCCGCCTGCAGGTCGAACATCCGGTCACTGAATATGTCACCGGCCTCGATCTGGTCGAATGGCAGCTGCGCGTCGCCGCCGGCGAGCACCTGCCCAAAGCGCAGCACGAGATCGCCCAGCGCGGCCACGCTATCGAAGTGCGGCTGTACGCTGAAGACCCGGAAGCCGGCTTCCTGCCGGGCTCGGGCAAACTCACGCGCCTGCGCCTGCCCGCGGCAGACGCGCACACCCGCATCGACGCCGGCGTGATCGAAGGCGACACCGTCACCATCTTCTACGACCCGATGATCGCCAAACTCATCGTCTGGGACGAAGACCGCCCGCGCGCCCTCGCACGTCTGCGCGACGCGCTGGCGCAGTGCGTGATCGATGGTCCGAAATCGAACATCGCGTTCCTGGAACGATTGATCCGCCATCCGACCGTGGTTGACGCGACCATCGACACCGGCACGCTGGACCGCGATCTCGACGGCTTCATGCCTAGGCCCGCCGGCGCGGCGCGCGTGCGCGAGGCGCGCATGGCCGCGGCGGTGGCGACGCTGCTGCTGGAAGAAGCGCAGACCCGCACCGTAGCGACCACCAGCACCGATCCCACCTCGCCGTGGGCGGTGGCCGACGGTTGGCGGCTCGGTCACGGCGGGCAGCGGCGCCTGGCGCTGGATGACGGCAGCGAGTGCCACATCCTCACCGCGCACGGTTACGGCGGCGATTACCGCCTGCAGGACGACGCGGGCCTGGTCGTCGTGCAAGGCGCGCGCCTGCGCGACGGGGTTCTGTTCGCGCGCTTCGATGGCGAAGGCCGGCGCCTGCGTCTGGACGCGGACGACGGTTCCGGCGCATCCTCGCGCGTGGACCTGCACGACGGCGAGCGCCGTTGGCGCTTCGTGCGGGTGCCGGCCTACCAGCCGGCGAGCGAGCAGGCCGGTAGCGCCGGCGATCGCGCACTGGCGCCGATGCCCGGACGGATCGTGCTGATCAAGACCGCAGTGGGGGACCATGTCGAACAGGGTCAGGAGTTGCTGGTAATGGAAGCGATGAAAATGGAGCTAACGCTGAAGGCGCCCTGCGCCGGCACCGTCGCCGAAGTCCGCGTCGCCGCGGGCGATTTCGTCGAGGCCGATGCTGCGCTAGTCCTGCTCGAAAAGGACGAGTGAACATGTCATCCAACCTCTTCCGCGACATCACGCCCCTGTCGCGCTGTGCATGGCGGGCGTTGCTGCTCGCGGCGCTCGCAGCCGCGCTCGCCGGCTGCAGCTCCACCCTGTTCGAATCCGTGCCGGCGGGCACGTCCAGCGCTTGCGATCCGCGCCTGGTCGGCACTTGGCGCACCGGGGAATGGACCTTGGACGAAGCGGAGGACCGGGTCGACGAAGAGGACGCGACTTATCTGGTCGTCACTCCCGGCTGCGAAGTCCTGGACTGGTACTCGCGCAAGGTGCCGAGCGATCTGGCCGGGTACGGCAGGCCCACCTTCATCGCCGCAGCGGGCCGCCACTACGCGGCCGTGCGCTACCGGCAGGACGACGAAGACAAAGGCGGCGGCACCGGCGTCGACGATGACAAGGATGCCGGCCGGCCGGAGGACGCGGGATTCCTGCTGTTCCGCTACGTCGTCAGCGGCGACCGCATCGCGGCCCACCAGATCGACAACCGTCGCGTGGCGCGGCTGATCGCGCGCAAGCAGATCTCTGGCAGGACCCGGATCCTCGATGATGGGGATGGGGACGACGTTTCCGGCGACGACGAACCACAACTCATCAATGTCGTCTCCGGATCGGACAAGGAGATCGCCGCGCTGCTGCGCGCGCGGCCTGACCTGTTCCTGTCCGGCGCCATGGGCATCTTGCATCGCTATCGGGGCACACCACCGCCTCGCGACGAGGCGCAGGAGACGGACAACGACGCGGAGCGGCCGCGATGACGGCCGCGACGACCTCCACGGTCCGTATCGTCGAAGTCGGCCCCCGCGATGGCCTGCAGAACGAAAAGACCCTGATCCCGGCGGCGGCGAAGATCGAACTGATCGACCGAGTTGAATAAACTCGCGAGCAACATCCCATGAAGTCCGAAGCGAAGGCAGGATCGAAATCGCGCCTCTGCCGCGTGTGCTCGTTGCGTAATAGTGCCGCC
>JAYUUH010000184.1:0-5053 GCA_043754745.1 Lysobacter sp. | reverse complement strand
CGTGGACGAGTTCCTGGAAATACACGAGGTCGGCGATTTCGCGCGCCTGCTCGTGGGCGAACTGGGTGACGATGTCGCGGGCGTCGGCGCCCGACATCTGCCAGGCGTACACGGCCTGCAGCGCGCGGCGGCGCGCACGGGTGCGCAGCACGGGGTCTACGCCATCGGCGCGACGGTGGAATTTGCTCATGGCAGTTTTTCCAGCAGGTTGGCCATCTCGATGGCGACGAGCGCCGCCTCTTCGCCCTTGTTGCCGTGATTGCCGCCGGCGCGGGCCTCGGCGTGTTCGTAGTGATCCACCGCCAGCACGCCATTGACCACCGGCAGCGCATGATCCAGCGCGACCCGCATCAGCCCGTCGGAGCAACCGTCTGCGACCTGTTCGTAATGGCGGGTATCGCCGCGGATCACGCAGCCCAGGGCGACGATGGCGGCGTGGTGACGGGCGGCGGCCAGGCGCGCGGCGGTTGCCGGGATTTCCCAGGCGCCGGGTACACGGATCACGTCGACCCCATCCTCGGCCACGCCATGGGCGACGAACGCGGCGCGTGCACCGGCGACCAGTTGTTCGGTGATGCGCGGGTTCCAGCGGCTGGCGATGATCGCGAAGCGCGCGCCTTCAGGGGCGCGCAGATCGCCTTCGTAATGAGGCATGCGGGGCGACTCGGAACGGGGGCGGGCATTGTAGCCCGTCGTCTCCTTTCTCCGCGTGCAGGCCCCCGCGTGCGGGCCACTCTCCTTCCCCCGCTCGCGGGGGAAGAGCCTGCCCCGTACTTGATACGGGGCTGGGATGGGGGCGCTTCGGGATGGACGGGCGCCTGAAGCAGCCCCCACCTCCATCCTCCACAAGCCGATCACAAACCGACGTATTCGACCACTTCCAGCCCGAAGCCCGCCAATCCCACCTGTTTGCGCGGCGTGCCCAGCACCCGCAGCTTGCCCAGGCCGAGATCGGCCAGGATCTGACTGCCGGCGCCGTTGCGGCGCCATTCGGCCACCGAACCGCCACGGGCGGCCGGTTCGGGCTGCTCGCGGATGCGGGCCAGCAGGTTTTCCGGGGTCTGCGCCTCGCCCAGCAGCACCAGCGCGCCGCGGCCTTCGGCGGCGATCTTGGCCAGCACGTCGCCCACCGCCGGGCCGAAATCGGCGCGGCGCCAGTGCAGCGCGTCCGCCAGCGGATTCTGCATGTGGACTCGCACCAGCGTGGGCGTGTCCGCCTCGGCCTCGCCGCGCAGCAGCGCGTAGTGCAGGCCGTGGCCGATCCGGTCGCGATAGGTATGCAGCCGGAAGGGACCGTGTTCGGTCTCGATCTCGCGCACATCCAGGCGCTCGATGGTGTACTCGTTGTGCAGCCGATAGCGGATCAGCGCTTCGATCGACCCGATCTTCAGGCCGTGCTCGCGCGCGAAGATTTCGAGCTGCGGCCGGCGCGCCATGCTGCCGTCGGCGTTGAGGATCTCGACCAGCACCCCAGATGGCTCGAATCCCGCCAGCAAGGCCAGATCGCTCGCCGCCTCGGTGTGCCCGGCGCGGTTGAGCACGCCGCCGGGCTGCGCCATCAGCGGGAAGATGTGGCCCGGCTGCGACAGATCCTCGGGCTTGGCGTCCGGACGCACCGCGGTGCGGATGGTATGCGCGCGATCGTAGGCGCTGATGCCGGTGGTCACGCCCTCGGCAGCCTCGATGCTCACCGTGAAATTGGTGCCGTGCGGCGAGGTGTTGTCGCGCACCATCGGCGGCAGGCCGAGCTGGCGGCAGCGTTCGCGGATCAGCGACAGGCACACCAGCCCGCGCGCGTGGGTGACCATGAAATTGATGTCCTGCGGCCGCACCAGCTCCGCGGCCATGATGAGGTCGCCCTCGTTCTCGCGATCTTCGTCGTCGACGATCACCACCATCCGCCCGGCGCGGATTTCTTCGAGCAGTTCCGGGATGCTTGCGAAACTCATGGATGTTCCCTTGCCGACAGCAGCCGCTCGACGTAGCGCGCGACCAGATCGACTTCGAGGTTGACGGGATCGCCGACCCGCGTCGACGAGAACGCGGTGTGCGAGACGGTGTGCGGAATCAGCGCAACCTCGAAGCCTTCGCCATCGACCGCGTTGACGGTGAGGCTGACGCCGTCGACGCAGATCGAGCCCTTGGTCGCGATGTATTTCGACAGCGACGCCGGCGCGGCGAAACGCCAGCGCTGCGCGCGGGCGTCGTCGTGCACCGACAGCACCCGGCCGACGCCGTCGACGTGGCCGCTGACCAGATGCCCGCCCAGACGGTCGCTCGGGCGCATCGCGCGCTCCAGGTTCACCGCCTGCCCCACGGGCATGCCGCCGAGCGTGGTCAGGCCGAGGGTTTCGGTGGAGGCATCGGCCGCGAACGAGCCGGCATCGAACTCGATCACGGTCAAGCACACGCCGCTGACCGCGATGCTTTCGCCCAGCGCGACATCGGCGAACGGCAGGCTGCCGACGGCAATGCGCAGGCGCACGTCGCCGCCGCGCGATTCGAGCGCGGCGACCCGGCCGACGCCTTCGATCAGTCCGGTGAACATCAAATTTTCCTACAGGCGTGTAAAAAGAGCGGCCAGCGCAGCAGCTGCGTCGCGCCGGAATCGCCCCAGGCGGTCGCGATCTCTCCGGCGTGGGCGGCGACCGGATCGATGCGGCGCGCCTCGCGGTAGCGCTTGACTGCGGAATAACTGGAGAAATATTCGAGCATCCGCATCAGCGGCCAGTCGACCACGATCTCGCGCACCGGCAACGCCGCGGTATCGACCGCTTCGAACGGCGGCGCATCGAATAAGGGCAGGATGTCGGCGTACGCGCGATCGACGAGGTACCGCTCCGCGGGCCACGCATCGCGGATGCGCGCGGCGAAGTCGCCGACCGCTTCGCGCAACGCCTCCGGCACTTCGATGTCCTGATAGCCCCACGCCACGAGCACGCCGCCGGGCTTCAACACGCGCGCGCATTCGGCGAAGAACGCATCGCGGTCGAACCAGTGCAATGCCTGCGCCACGCACACCGCATCGACGCTGGCATCCGCCAGGCTGCAGCGTTCGGCCGGCTCCACGGCGAAGCGCACCTTGTCAAGACTGCCGGCCTGCGCGATCTGCGATGCGCTGGGATCGGTGGCGAACACCGCGTCGAACACATCGGCGAGACCGCGACTGGCCTGACCGCTGCCGCAGCCGGCATCCCATACGATGCCGCGCGCGGGGGCGATCTCTGCGATCCATGCGAACAGCGCCGGCGGATACTCGGGTCGCGCGCTGGCGTATTGCGTCGCGACCGCGGAAAAATGATCCGGAAAATGCGGATCGGAAAAAACCGCGTCGCTCACGCGTCCGGCTCCGGACGCAGCAGCAAACGCATGTCGTCGCCGAGCCGGCGCGTTTCCACCGTGCGCAGGCGCAGGCGCTGCTGCATCTCGTCGATGCGCAGGCCGTCGAACAACGGGCGCGCGGTGGCACCGAGCAGCACCGGCGCCACGTACAGCAGCACTTCGTCGACCAGCCCCGCACGCATCAGCGCGCCGGCCAGGGTCGCGCCGGCTTCGACCTGCACTTCGTTGATCTCGCGCACAGCCAGCACATGCAGCACCGCGGCCAGATCCAGCATGCCGTCGCGGATCGCCACGGATACGTGCGCGGCATCGAAGCCGCGCGGCGGTTTGGCTTCGGGCGCATGGATGTAAAGCGTTGGCGCCTCGCCGGCGCGGATGTGGCCGCGACCGACCGTGGCCAGCCCGGGATCGAGCACCACCCGCAGCGGCGGCAGGAACGGCGTGTCGTTGCCGTTGTCGAAACGCACGGTCAATTGCGGGTCGTCGGCGAGCACCGTGCCGGCGCCGGTGAGCAGCGCCCCGGCGCGCGCGCGCCAGCGCATCACATCGCGACGCGAGGCATCGCCGCTGATCCATTTCGAATCGCCGTTGGCCAGCGCGGTGCGCCCGTCGAGGCTGGTCGCGAGCTTCACCCGCACCCACGGCCGCTTGCGTTCGATGCGAGAGAGGAATCCTTGATTCAGACGCCGCGCCGCGTCGGCCATCAGCCCATATCCGACCGCAATGCCGGCCGCATTCAGCGTATCGAAGCCGGCGCCGTCGACCTGCGGAAACGGGTCGCGCATCGCCGCGACCACGCGGGCGACGCCGGCCACGACCAGCGCCTCGGCGCAGGGCCCGGTCTTGCCGGTGTGCGCGCAGGGCTCGAGCGTCACGTAGGCGGTGGCGCCGCGCGCCCGGTCGCCCGCGGCCTGCAGTGCGACGACTTCGGCATGCGGGCCGCCGGCCTGCGCATGCCAGCCTTCGGCGACGATGTTGTCCCCGTGCGCGATCACGCAGCCGACCATCGGATTGGGCCGGGTGGTGTACGCGCCGCGTTCGGCCAGGCGCAGCGCGCGCGCCATCATCGCGTGGTCGGTGGCGGTGAACGCGTCGGCGCTCGCGTTGCTGGAACCCATGTCGCTCAACGCTTCTTCTTGTCTTTGTCTGCGTGCCGGTCGGCGTGCCGGTCGAATGGCACCACGTCGCCGCCGAGCAGCGGCAGCTGCGTTTCGGACGGCAACTCGCGTTCGAGACGATCGAGTTCCTCGCGGAAATCGGCCACATCTTCGAACGACCGGTAAACCGATGCGAAACGCACGAATGCGACGTGATCGAGCTTGCGCAGCTCGGCCATCACGAACTCGCCGACGCGGCGCGACGCCAGTTCGCGCTCGGTGGTCATCCGCAGCTGATGCACCACCGCGCGCACCGACGATTCGATCTGCTCTTCCGACACCGGCCGTTTGTGCAGCGCGCGGTCGAACCCATGGCGCAGCTTGCGCGCGTCGAAATGCTCGCGGCGACCGTCGCCCTTGATGATCGCCGGCAATTTCAGTTCCACCGTTTCCAGCGTGCTGAAACGCTCGCCGCAGGCTTCGCACTCGCGCCGACGCCGGATCGTCGCACCGTCTTCGCTGACGCGCGAATCGATGACCCGGGTGTTGTCGTGCTGGCAGAAGGGGCAATGCATGGTGGCTGGCGTAGGGTGGGCATTGGCCCACCATTCTCC